>JAGSHP010000256.1 GCA_029855925.1 Candidatus Thorarchaeota archaeon
CTATCACTAGGGGAACCAACCCATGCGCCGCAAGAGCCACCGAACTCACAATGATAGCCGTTTAGAGAACATATTCATCTCTGTAAATGCGGCGTCGATAGTGGCGATACTGCTGTATGGCATCTTCTTCATCGGGTATATGCTTGCAAATCCTGACCTCATATCGGCGCTCCAAGCGGCCATCAATAATGGCGACGTTGCCTCGCTTCAGCAGACCCTCGAAACAATCGATGCTGGCGTGATGAGTGTCACTGGTTGGGTGCGGTTGGCTCTGGGGTTAGGTCTCTTCTTTCTCTCGTTCCTCTTCATGGTCAATATCGGTGGTATGATCTTCTCGGTGTTTGTGCATCGTCCCTTCACGGCTGGCGGTCCTGTGACAAGGAGTTTCCTTCGACTTAGCATATCACGGTTCTACCTGAGTATGAAACTCTTGCTCTTTATTGCATTGTACAAGGCCGCAGGTCTTCGAGGATTGATGATCATCCGAGAGTTCTTCCCGGGCAACCCACTTTTGGGAGTCAGCTTCTTCCTCAACGGCGTGCTTAACTTGAGCACGCTGATAGTTCTTGCAAGCGTCATCAAGGTCGTTGTCTACGAGGTTCGACGCTACGAGGTGCTCATGGAACAGAACAGACAGCACGTACTCGAGTCGCTGGACGAGTTCATCAGGAGATGGAAGAACAACTCCATTATTCTCGAGGAGGGGCGATTCTCCAAGGATCCGGGTTACGTTCGAGCAAAGCTGGAGGATGCCACGAGGGACATGCGGACGGACCTTAGGCTGCTCGAGTCCGCGAAGAGCAATCTCATTCAGCTTGCGACACCGAGCAATATTATCCGTAAGCTACTCCTGACATTCATTGGTATTGTCGTGCTACAGATGCTTACGGATGCAATATTCTACATAGGCTGGGGGAACGTTCTATCATTCATTATAGGGCTTCTAGTGCAGAACGGATGGACGGTGATCTAATGAAGATAAATGCGCCACAGACAGTAATAGTTAGTAGCAACAAAGGGGGCAGTGGTAAGACCCCAATTTCCATTGCGCTGGCAATTTGGGGGCTATCTCAGGACCCACCATTGCGAGTATTGGCAATTGATATCAACCACACGAATCAGGACCTCTTCCAAGCACTGAAGGACCTTCGACTTGAAGGTGACCGCGCATTCGAGACCGCGTTCTCTCTGCCGCACATCGACACAGCCTACTACCTACCCCTGAGCGAGAATCTACATCTTGTCCGCCAACGAGAGTTTCTGCCGCTGTCGACAGAGCATATCATCGAACTCATTGAGGAGTCCACAACCAGCTATGCAAAGGAGCGCAGTGTTGCCCCATTCGAACCCGATCTCATTGTGGTCGATGGCAACTACTGCTTCCCGAGCTACCGCGTCAGCGCAAGAACCAGACTCTCAGTTCCGCCATTCATCATCATGAACATCTGGAGCATAACGAGCCCGCATGAGCTCACGATCCCAAGTGCCTACCGAAACACCATCAACAGTTACAAGGCGGTCTTTGATGATCCTACATGGGACTCTTCGCATTTCATTCACATATTCTCGGTGCTTGAGAAAGACAGAAGCATCTCATCCGAGTTCTCGCGTCTCGTTCGAATCCAGCGAGAGATCTATACAGTCCCGGGTTCTGATGACCTGGCCGGACTCTACAAAGAGCGCGCGAAGTCGACAACTGTTCGTGTCGAGGGATACGCATTTGACCAGATTCAGCGCGAGGTCTTCTCACCCCTGCTGGCGGAGCTCGACTCGCTGATGACCGAGGACCCAAAGAGCTATACTGAGGACGTCATCAACGCAAGATGGATCGAGCGGGTCAATGTGTTCCTCACCAAACACAAGACGTTCCCGCTCAATGTTCTTCCGCTGCCACACTACTATCCCTTCCTCCGGAAAGCTGTCATCGACATGATATTGCGGAGAAGTTTGACTCTTGACGAGATGAGTTCCATGCTGGGTTCCTTCTACACGTGGATGGACCTCTTCCTATCACGATATTTCGCAGTCGAGCATTCATAGCTGGAGACCGCGAGGGGTTGCCAGCAGCAGTGCACTTCTGGAGGCTGCATGCCCTAAGAAGCAGCGGTCCTCTATGTTTCGTCAGGTGCCTTGCGTCTAAGGAACCGCTCTATCTTTGTCTTCAGCAGAAGCGGCAGAGGGATTGCTACCAGCGTGTCTTCCTGATCTCCGGGGCACGCCAACTCAGACCCAGCTCGTGCTGGAGCGGGTTCATCGGCATTGACTCGTCCCAACCAGCCAACCACGACAAATGCGGAAGCACTAATCTGAACTAGGGGCACATACAGCGTCAATGGAGTACTTGCGGGAAAAATCAACACAAGTAGGACTCCGGAGAGAATGAGAAGCCACAGTGACATGATGGTTGCTGCAATGAGTCTTCGCGTTGTGATCTTTCTCTGCAAGTATCTTAAGAATTGGTCAATGAACAGAAGGTCGCCCGAGATCATGATGAGCAGTGAATAGGCTGACATAACTATCCATATGGCTGAAAAGTAACCTTCACTTGGAGTGTAAGAAACCCTCGAAAACATTGTCCAGAAGGAGAAGGACATATCTGCGGTACCCAGACCGAATATTGACAGAAGGGACGCAGATGCTAGTGCTGTAACAAGGACAAGACCTGGTATGCATCGCTTCATCTTTGAAAGGAGCTGAAGAGAACGATGCGTATCTTGATGTGACCTATCGGCGGACAAAACAGTGTGATTCATTCGCTTCTTCGAACTTGCTGTATTGAACTGATAGAAGACTTCTGGGAATAGCACCAATAGGAATGATAGAAGCGTCGCATACGCTCCGAAGACATATGCTTCATATCCAACCCTTTCTGAAGAAGTGTACATTGCCAGAATATTATAATAAGGCCACACAAAGGCCGCAGTGATCAGAATCAGCAGTGGTGCAATCACGTCCTTGAAAAGGGATGGCAAGGAGTCTGCGAGATCTTGGCTCCTTCTCTTGTGCCTGTAGAAGAGAATTGAACCAGAAATCACGAATACCAAAGCGACGAGTAGCGGATCTGTCGTAAAGGGCACGTCAGCGCTGGCAAGGAAAGGCACGGTTAAGATTGAAAACAGTATTGTCGTGAAAAAGCACAGGTAAGCAAAAGTCATTGAACCAAATTGTCGACCGCGCATTCGCGTCCTGTATCTATACCAGATGACAGGTAGACTGACAATTAATAGGGGAGTCACAAGTTGGCTATCAAGTGTGAAGGTCGTATGGAAGAGGTGGAATGAGTAGAACAGGCCTTGCGCAAATACGGCACTTGGAACAATTGTGTCTGACGGGACGTAGATTAACACATATGGCACTAGCAGCACAAGCAGTACCTGCAATACTGCAATCGTTAGAGCTAAGAGCCTCTCCTTGTTCTCAGAGGCTTGAGCATTTTCAACAGTCATCTCCCACACCTAACATTATGACTTGGGTCAAATGAAGGCAGAAGCCGCAGCAAGACTTGCAATCTGCCACCTCGCCGACGAGATCATTCTTTCCTTTTGGAGAGACCCAGTTCATTCACGTTGGCAAACAATAGATAATCATTCACATATCGTGGATTACGTACTAGTACAGTCGATAATCTGTGAGAGTACGGTGTGACCCCGAATTTCTTCCATCATCTCAAACCGCAGCATCCTACCTCGCTGTTTGCAGGTCGTTGGAATCTACTCTATCATCCGAGTCCTCGCCCAGTTCTCACCTTTTGGTTTCAAGCTGGATGTCAGGTTGACTGGGCCTGTCAGTTGCAAGGACTTGGGCGCCCAGAGATGATTCGAGATGGAAGTCCTGCGATGCCGCCTTCCGGTGGAGCAGAGGAGGACTGTTCAACATGGTACTCCTCGAGTGATTCTTGAAAAAGCTCCATATGACCTGATTTGCATCAATATCGTAGCTCGTCTTGCCTACTGTTGCCTCAGGCAGGTATTGAACGCCGCCTGGCCATGTGTGGCCACCACCCTCCACCGCGTACAGAATGACCTCCGAATCGTCTGTCCCATTACCATACTCCTCTCGGTACACGCGAGTACCATCATCAGGGTCTCTATCCGGCTCCCATGTACTTGTTGCATTCTCAGAGCAGTTATTGTGGTGAACCCAGAAGTTGACCGAGTCATTCACCGATAGAACCTCGCCCAAATCCAGGTCTCCGAAATGAATCTGTCCGCCCTCCCATGGGACAAGTGGATCATCGATGCCGTTCATCATGAGAACAGGAACTGGTTCAGTCGGAGAGCATTGGGTGGAGAAGTTGGCTAGCATCGACCCGTCCACAGGCGCAATCGCCGCGATTCTATCGGAGAGCTCGCAAGCCAATCGGAAGCTCATCAGTGCACCGTTCGAAATCCCGGTGACGTAGACTCTGTTCAGATCTATGGGTCTCTCGGAGGCAATCTTGTCGATCAGTGCTGATATGAACCCAACATCATCGATATCCTCGCGTTGAGAACGATACCTGTCGAGACCCCTGCCGTCATTCCAATTCCCCTCGACTGCATCCGGATAGACGACGACAAATCCCTCCTCATCCGCCAAGTCATTGAATCCGCCCCCCGTGAGCCTTATCATCCCAGCCCCTGTACCTCCGCCTCCGTGTAGTGCGATGAGAAGCGGTACTGGCGTGGTCTCATTATGTGATGCGGGATAGATACAATAGGTTCGTTCCAGTCCATCAACTGTGATACTCTCGGAGTTCTCGCAGTTCGTCGTCCTATATCTGAATATTATCAATGCACTTGCGCTCAGAATCAGTAGGACTATGACTATCAGTCCCTTCTTCCTATTCATCGGAGTCTCTCCCGGTCCCTTTACCACTCCATTCCTATTATGATTTTAGTACGCCCATATCCAGACCGATGCCAGATCCTCTAGGGTGCTTGTTGATAGGACAGGCAATCCGGATGCTATGCGTCCACCACACTTCCCTCTCTATCGCCGTTCCAAGTACCCCTACTGGCGTATGACTCTGGGTTCTCTTTGAACTTCTCTAGGCATCCTCGCGAGCAGAAGTAGTAGTTCTTTCCATTGTGCTCTGCTCTCAGGATTGTGGACTTTGTCACCAGCATCAGGCAGACAGGATCAATCATGTATCCATCCGACCATCTCACGCTTATCTTACCGTCTTCCAACCACAGCACACGGTCAGCCAGATCACGAATTCGCATATCATGAGTTGCGATAATCACCGTCTTCCCGTGATTCTTGGCAGTTCTCTTGAGCAATTCCACGACATGATGACCAGTCTTTGAGTCGAGATTTGCTGTTGGTTCGTCTGCAAGGATTATCTGAGGGTCGTTAGCAAGGGCCCTAGCGATTGCCACACGCTGTTGTTCGCCCCCGCTCATCTGGCTCGGCAGATGGCTCGTGCGTTCCTTCAGTCCCACTTGTTCCAAGAGATGCAGGGCTCGTTCCTTTGCGGCGCGCCCCTTGATGCCTGCAAGGTTCAGCACGAGTTCTACGTTCTGTGAGGACGTGAGCCCCGCGAGCAGGTTGGGTGTCTGAAAGATGAAACCGATCTCACTCCGACGTAGCTTGGAGAGGTCAGCCTTCGATAGACCTTCAAGATGCCTGCCATTGACAATGATATCGCCAGACGTAGGCGTCAGCAATGCCCCAATGAGTTGAATCAATGTGGTCTTTCCGGAGCCAGACGGGCCCATAATGACAACTATCTCTCCTCTCTCAACATGGAGAAACACGTCATCGACGGCGGTCACAGCAGTGTACTTGGTCCCATACGTCTTGGTGACGTTGTACAGTTCGATCGCCCAGTCCGTAGATTCTCCAGATGATTGGTCGGTGATCGTCACTCTTATACCTCCTTGAAGACTAGGGCTGGGTCTATGGCTGCTATCTTTCTGGCCGGCAAGATAGACGCAACAACACCCGTCAGAATACCCAATATTGAGACCCAGAATATCATGTCTGGGGTTATGCTCACAATGAACTCGGGAACGAATACCTGGAGAACAGAGATGAGCGGCGGTATAACGGCAGCACCTGCAGCAAATCCAAGCAACGACACAATGATTGCCTGTTCCAGCACAACTCTATAGACTTGAAGATTCGTGGCTCCTACAGCCTTCAGGATTCCATATTCCTTTGCCTTGTCCATGGTGAGGCTATAGAGAAGCACGCCGATCACTTGAATCCCAACCAGCAGTCCGATTGCACTTAGTAGATAGAAGATGGGCACGAAGCCACCCAAGATCTCGTCCTTGTAAGCCTTCGCGGTCTCATCAGACGTGCTGGCTGAAACATCGGGTAAAGCGGTCTCAATGTTGTCGACTACTTGCTGTAGTGTGTATCCTGTTTCAATCGTAACCAAGAAGTAGTTAGTGACACCCTCAAGTATCAGCGCCTTTGCATCATCAAACGTTATGAAGACCATGTATGCTATCATCAAGTTAGTCTTGTCCGAGATGCCGACGATTTGAAAGTCCTTCCCCGAGAATGTCAGGTTCCCGCCCACCTCCAAGTTCTGTTTCTGTGCAAGAGCCTTGTCTATGATTATCTCACCATCGTTGACCTCAGATTTGCCGGCTATGACACTCCATGGACCCCCGAGACCCGTCTCGATATCGTAACCGTTGATGTATAGCAACACCTTCTCGTCGTGGATCTTCGTTGAGAGCGGGGTGCGAATGAGCGGGACAGCCTCCCTCACTCCGTCGACCTGCGTAAGATTATCCTGTATTGACATTGGAAGGAGAGAGGGACTATGAAATGAGCCACTGGATCCCTTTGATGTGACCCAGAGGTCTGAACCAGCGCCAGTGATCATGTCATCCATCATGGTCGAAAAGGCCTGATTGAGTCCGACCATGGTCAGTATGAGAAAGACGCTGAGGACGACCCCTCCCACACTCACAATAACTTTTGACTTTGCGTGAGCCAAGTTCCTTAACGCTACATCAACCATCTCAAACACTTGTTGACATAACTCCGCTCATGTGTCTTAAATGTATCGACGTGGATATATTCTCTGGGTCCGTATCAAGCCTCAGTCATTCGCAAGGGAGTTGGCAGTTTCAGATGGCTGAAAATGCAAATGGTGCGCTGAGGTATGGTGACAACCATGGCTACCTCTAGCACGAAATTCCAAGGGGCGTAGACCCAAAGCTTATACCGCTCACGACTTGACAGTCATCAAGATGACCACTCACTTGCAGCGTGTATACAGCGACATCGCTCAACGGTATGAGCGAGTCAATCACATGTTCACGTTAGGCTTGGACATGGTCTGGCGCAGGTTGGCAGTCAGTATGATCAGGCCCTCGAATGTTGCAGGGACATGGCTTGATGTCTGCAGTGGAACTGGCGAGATGGTCGAGCTTCTTGCTCAGAGTGCCAAACCCGCAACGAGACTCGTCGCCGCGGACTTCAGCTCTGACATGATCCACGTGGCAAAGAGGAAGAGCCTCTCTCGAACTGTTCTCTTCACATTGGCCGATGCGGGCAGCTTGCCCTTCAAGGATGAGTCATTTGACCTGATCACCATCTCCTTTGCCACAAGAAACCTGACACGAACGAGAGACCAGCTTCTCCACACATTCCAGGAGTTCAATCGAGTGCTGAAGCCTGGTGGGGTCTTTCTCAACTTGGAAACGAGCCAACCACCACAGACGCTCATCAGGACTGGATTCCACTTGTATGTCAACATCATGGTGAACCATCTTGGTCCCCTGCTTGCGGGCTCCAAGTCTGGATATTCCTTTCTCTCCAACACTGTTAGAAGGTTTCATGATGCAAAGTCACTGGCACACCTCTTGAGAGTCTCAGGCTTTCAACACGTGTCATATAGAAGAATCATGTTTGGGATCGCTGCGATTCATCTAGCCATCAAGTGAATGCAACGCACTCCTTTATATTCGACAGTGCAATCATGTTGACGACAGCAACCTGAGTCCTCACTTGCATAACTAGTGCCCAAGCGTCTGACATTCTGAGATCACTGTGGGTGGCGTCAGAGAAGGGAGGTGCCTCCGATGAGTAAGAAGGTCGAACCGGAGCGAATATTCTCGATCATGGCTC
>JAGSHP010000375.1 GCA_029855925.1 Candidatus Thorarchaeota archaeon
GAGTTCGCGGAGGCGCTCAACAACGGTCTCGTAGCCTCGACTGGTGTAAGCCAAGTGAGCAAGAGGGTCCAGGTAGTGACCATCCACACCAAGCTGAGTTACAAGCAGATCAGGTTTGTACGACTCGAAGAGCGGTACGACAACCTCCTCAAAGGACTTGACGAGCTCTTGGTCTCCGGAACCAGCAATGAGCGGAATATTGACAGCAAAGCCTTCACCCTCGCCAGCACCGCTCTCATAGACCCGGCCTGTCCCTGGAAAGAGGGTGCGACCGGTCTCATGAACTGAGATCGTCAGTACGTCCTTCGACCTGTAGAAGGCGTTCTGAACACCATCGGCATGATGTGCATCAAAATCGTAATAGAGGACCTTGCGACCAGGATGCTTCTTGTGATACAGCATGATGGCTATGGCAATGTCGTTGAAGATACAGAATCCTGATGCCTCGCTTCTCTGAGCGTGGTGTAGTCCACCAGAGATCGCGAAGGCCCCTGAAACGCCCTTAATGACTTCGCGCATTGCGTCCAGGGTTGCGCCCACGTATCGGCAGGCTGCCTCATAGATCTTTGGAAACACGGGGTTGTCAGGAGTGCCAAGGCCGTACCTCCAGTCAGAACAGTCACCATGCTCACACGACTCGACCGCCTGAACAAAGTCTGGTGAGTGGAAGAGCTCCAGCTCGTGACGCGTGGCGAGTCTTGGTTCAAACACGTGGACCCCGTTGAAGAGCCCAAACTCCTTTGACAGGAGATAGGTGAGCTGCAGACGGCGAGGCTTCAAGGGATGTGACTTGCTAAACTCGTACTGAAGCAATGCATCAGTATAAGGATACGCAAGTCTGTACTCCATTTATGGCACCGGACCTCAAGAACGCAAATCCCCCTTATTAGCATAGTGAGGCAACGAGAGAATCAGTACCACTCTATGGTTCCAGGGGGCTTCGATGTCAGATCGTAGACCACGCGGTTGATTCCGTGGACCTCATTGGCTATTCTGTTGGCAGCGGTCAGAAGAACGTCCCATGACGGAGTGCTGACCGACGCAGTCATGGCATCGGTGCTCTCAACTATGCGGATCACACATGCCTGTTCGTACGTACGCTCATCGCCCATTACGCCAACGGAGCGAACAGGAAGCAAGACGCAGAACGATTGCCACACCCTCTCGTAGAGCGGGGTCCGACCGAGTTCTTCCTGAAGTATCCTGTCCGCATGCCGCAGAATCGCTAGCTGTGCCCTTGTCACAGGCCCACCTATCCGGATCGCCAGACTGGGACCAGGGAATGGCTGCCGCTTGATCATCTGTTCTGGCACACCAATACTGAGTCCCACCTTACGGACCTCGTCCTTGTACAGGTCCCTGAGCGGCTCCACCAGCTTCATCTTCATCCATGATGGCAACCGAACATTGTGATGGCTCTTTATCACCGCAGTGGCCTTTCCCGTGGCTGCGCTCTCCACCCTGTCGGGATAGATTGTGCCCTGCCCAAGAAACTCAAAATGACCGAACGCCGACTCGAGCTCACGTGCCTTGCGCTCAAAGACCTTGATGAAGGTCTCAGCAATTATCTTTCGTTTCTCCTCGGGGTCCGCAACGCCGTCAAGAGAATCAAGAAACTCGTCTGACGCATCCACGACGTGGAATTGCTTGAAGCCCATCTCATTGAAGGCGGCCTCAACCTCTTCCCGCTCCCCCTCACGGAGAAGACCGTTGTCCACAAAGACACAGTGGAGCCTGTCACCTATTGCCTGCTTGATCAGAAAGGCTGCCACCGTGGAGTCCACTCCGCCACTCGTCCCCATAAGGACCAGACCATCGCCAACAGCGGATTTTATCTCGTTGACTATGTCATTCACCCGGTCCTCAGGAGACCACTGCTTCTCGTACTTGCAGATGTCACGAAGAAAGGCATCAAGAACGGAAGTGCCATTGGGAGTATGAGTGACCTCGGGATGGAATTGCACCCCAAAGACGAGATGGTCATTACTCTCAAAGGCTGCGATCCTATCATCCTTGCTCAATGCAAGAACCTTCATGGTCTCAGGCAGGGAGCGTACCTCATCACTATGGCTCATCCAGACCATCTGCTCCGGGTCAAGACCCTTTAGAATCGAACTCCGGTTCACAATTCTCAGCTTGGTACTACCATATTCTGGGTTGCCCCCTGGAGCCAGTTCTCCACCATGAGCGACCGCGAGTAGCTGATGACCAAAGCATATTCCCAGAACAGGGATCTTCTGCGTTCGCATTGTAGACAGATTCTCGGAGAAGACTCCCTCGATGTCATTCTCGGTCACGGTCCTGGGACCCCCTGAGAGAATCACACCCTTCACACCTGCAAGAACCGAGTCATCGAGTCGTGTGTCCTGTGGCAAGATCTCTGCATAGACACCGAGGTCTCTGCATCTACGTGCAATCAGATGTGTATACTGGCCGCCGTAGTCAAGAACTATGATCTTCTCTGAGACATCCACCAACAATCACCTATTCATCGATTCCTTCTGCAATGTCAGTTCTGAACCTTACCCTTCCTGAGACCTTTCCAACATCGGCATAGACCTTCTGTCGGGCTTCGGTGACGGTCTCGCCAGTTGCCAAGATTCCCAGGGCACGACTCCCAGTGGTGAAGATAGCACCCTCTTTCTCATATACAGAGGCATAGTA
>JAGSHP010000260.1 GCA_029855925.1 Candidatus Thorarchaeota archaeon
AGGAGGCAAGCCCCCAACGGAGCCCGCCTTGCTTGAACTAACGTTTCTTGATCACTACAATGATAATGATCAGGACCACCAGTCCAATCAGGATGTAGAGCAACAAGTTGTCCGGCAGAGTGACTCCACCCGGGAGTGTGATTCCACCAGCAGACACTTGGACGACAACCTCGTCAGTTGCGGTCTCGCCATAGAGATCGGTGACTGTTAACTGATAGACATAGGTTCCCGGGTCCAGACCATCAACGTCCACGGTGATGGCCCCACCGGTCCAAGTTCCATTGTCAATGCCAGTCCCATTCCTCGTTATTGAGTACGAGGCGGGTGCATGACTCTGTGGGGTCCAAGTGATAGAGTTGCCAGTGGCTCCTGCAGTGTAAGCGACATCAGCAGGACTGTCGATTGTCGGCTTCAGCATGAACGCTATCTCGTTCAAGTAGAACTCGTAGCTATCAGGATACCCGCTGTCGTCGTTGTCCGCCAAGACATCGATGATGTAGCTGTTCAGGAGCGTCTGCTCGTCGTCTCTCAACACGATCAGAGACTCGTTCTCTGTGGATAGCGAAGTACGACCAGCCAGGGACGTCGCGTTGTCAAACACGTATACAGTATCGCCATCATCGATATACGAGTGTGTGGCATCGAACTGGGTGATAGCAAAGTCGATTGGCGTGTTGAAGATCGGATGCGCGCTGTCCCACATGTACAATGTGGGATTGTCCGTAAACGACTCGCTAAAGGCGACTCCCAAGGCCGACCAGAGGCTGTGGTCGGGATACTCATTCATCTGGTAAGTGGTCATCAGCAGTCTCCCCCCAGCGTTCACATAGTCCAGAATGCGGGTCAGAGTACCAGTGGCATCGCCGACAATATTGTTTGGCACATCCATGATTAGGAGGGAACGGCTCATTGCATTAAGAGACTCATTGAGATTCGCTAGGGAATGGACGAGAAGATACGGTAGCTCCAGCTCATTCAGAGCCAGTGCAGATGATGCAATCTCAAAGTGAGCTGGGTGGGTGTCTGTTGAGTAGAGAACAACAGGCGCATCGAAGCTCGTCAACCAGTTCGCCACATTGACTGCGAATCTCTCGTTTGTGTTATCTCCGAAATAGGTGTTAGTAGCCCAGTTTATGTCAGCAGAGAGGATCACCTGGCCAGAACCATAAGTGGCGGCCGCAATCAATACATTTCCCTCGCCCTCATAGACTACGGAAACAGAACCACCCGTGATGTTTATGGCTCCTGTGGCAGAAAGTCCACTGATATCAATGCCCACACACTCCTCGGTCGTGAAGTGATCAGAGGCGTCTGCTATATAACTGCCTAGAGACACCGTATCATTGATGTACATACCCATGGGCTGAACAATAGAATTGATCTGATCGTTTGCTACTGCAAAGGCAGGAACTGCAAAATCACCCATCACGAAGAGAGAGCCTCCACCATCGACCCAGTTCCTCACTGCGGTCACCTCAGAGGCGGTATAGTTGTAGTCCGGGGACACAATGATCAACATGTCATAGTCATCGAGTCGGGCAGCAGTGAGATTTCCGGAGGGAGATGGATAGAGCTTGTCAACGACATAGTCACGCGCAACGTATGCGTCCCTAAGTGACTCATATAACCCGGGATATTCCGTGAGATTGTCCCACGAGTCAATGCCAAGTCGTGGCTGGTGACTCAGGTCAAAGGCAATGCGAGCCCGGGGTCTTGGTGCCAACCAGTCAACAGCGTCAATAACGAGCTGGTTGAGACTGCTTTGCAAATCGTAGACCGTGCCCATTACTTGTACGATGCGACCACCTCGATCCACTGGATCAAAGGCGACCCCACCAGCATTGTTCGCAGCACCATCGTTCACTAGGAGCGCGGTGAGCTGCGAACTCGGGCTAACAGCAGCAGTGAGAGCGGACCAGTTATAGTAGGCGTAACCCGTGTAAGTGACATTTACTTTGTCGCCAACTGTGTAGGACCTTGTGGCTGGCGCAACAGATTGGACAACTTGGAGCTCTGTGGTACCATATGACCAATAGGTCCCATGTCCGTTATCGCCAGCTGATGCTGCGGGCAGCATTCCCGTATAGCAGAGAATGCTGATTGAGCCATCGATGGAGAGAACGCCACCGCCACTCAGCCAGAACTCCTCAATCGCGGGCAACAGATCATCCTCCGGTACAATATCGGGGAGAACAAGGACATCATAGTTTACAGTTTGCAGCTCATGTGCCACTAGGTTCGCACGAGTAATGTTGGTCACCTGATATCCAGCGCCAGTAAGAACATCCATTACACCAGAAAAGTTGGAGGGATATAACCCCAAGTATGCATAGGTCTGATCCGACGAGTCGGGATCATACAGAATCGCGACCCTCACATTGCGGGCTGGCAAGGCTGACAGTTCCAAATCGTTTGAAATAGTGTTGCTAGTGCTCATCGTGGAAGCTGCCGGAGCTAACGGCATCATTCCTACGAAAAGAACTATGATTAGGAAAGTGGAGAAAATCCTGAATTTCATCTCTATTAACCTCATGACCGCTCAAAAGTTAGGTACGCGGCTCGCCATATAATGAGCAAATGCTAATTAAACTATCGCCAGCCTGAAACTCCCGGGAGGGTTGCATTCAACAAGAACGTATGAGATAAGAGGCCGCACAGACAAGCAAACACAGCGATGCCAGAGATTAAGATTCGAGCGGTCAAAACGTTTGGTCAGAAGACCGAGATTGAGATAGACAAGAACGCCATTGCTCTTAGTGCGGCAGAGAGTAATGTCCAATCAATCGACCTTTCAGGACTGCAGGAGGTGCCGTCACTCAAGAGACTGAGCCTCTACAGAAACGCACTCGAATCAATCGACCTCTCGCCACTGGTTCGCTGTATCGGTCTTGCACAGATAGACTTGGCATACAATCGAATTGAGGAGATATCACTAGAACCACTAAGGTCTCTGGCGAATCTTCGTGAGCTTCGACTCGAGAGCAATCTGCTGAGACGCGTAGACCTCACGCCTCTACGGTCATGCCCATTGCTCGCAGTGCTCACACTGGGTACAAACAGATTGGCAATGATTGACCTTGCTCCTCTGAGTGTGTGCAAGCAGCTGAGGGAGCTCGGTCTTGCTCAGAACGCGATCACAAGAGTGGACCTCTCACCGCTACGCGACAAGGCTGAGCTGAGAATACTCGAACTGCATGGTAATAGATTGACCACCATTGACATTGAACCACTGAGATATTGTCAGTCGCTGCTACGATTGACCCTAGCACACAACAATCTGACCAAGCTGGATCTATCACCCCTGGACTCGAATGAGGGGATCAGGGATCTCGATGTATCACATAATGACCTTCAAGAACTAGTCCTGCCGTGCTCCAGTGTGATTCGCTCATTCAGAGCAAGGCACAACAAGTTGGAAAGTGTCGATCTAACTCCCTTTGGCATTGGAACGAGTGTCGAAACCATTGACCTGAGTGATAACGTGCTAACTGACATCGACCTACGACCACTTGCAAACTGTCCACGGTTAAGACGAGTTCTGTTCTCGAAGAATCGCTTGCAGCAGATGGACCTCTCCCCACTCACGGATTGCAAGGCGCTAGTTGAGTTGCGTGTTGACAACAACATGCTTCATACCATCGACCTTCGACCACTAATGCACTTGGAGAGAATTCAGGTCATTGATCTCAGTTCAAATCAACTCGCCAGCGTCGACTTGTCGCCACTTGCAGCTATGGACTCTCTGAAAGAGGTGGGACTTGAGAGAACGGGAGTGAAGGAACTCGATGTGCTCCCGTTGTTTGCATGCAGGGGTCTTCAGAAACTTAGAATTGACAAGACGACCCGACTTCGTACCATCTACATTCCACAGTATTCAGAATGGCCCGAGGGACTGACGCCGTATAGATCCAAACTCAAACAGACCACCAAACCTCAGTTCAAGTCCATTGAATGGCCCCTCTTCTTCGACCAAGTGACAGCATTCATTGAGAATATAGAGAACAAGATAGAACAGATTGCATTTCAGGCACATCTCCTCAAGCTATTGGGACTGCCAGAGTTTGTGGCTCTTGACACGAGTCTCTCATCGGCATTCAAGAGCATTAGGTCTGCAAAGACCATTCAAGAGGTCAGGGACAATCTCAGAAAGTCACTATTGGAACTCCTTGAGTCGCAGGTGGATGGCAATGGACCCACTCTATTCATCTCAACAGATCAACTTGGGCAGGACGCAGCAACGAAAGAGCTGGCGCAGAAGATATTGCATCTCCGAGAGAAGGAAATGGATAGCGCCTATGTATTGGACAAGGGGCAGTTGATAGATCTTCGACCACTCTGGGTGACATTCATGGGGAGTCGTAGACTTGAGCTTCTTCGAGTGGGCTATGAGGTTTCGCATGATGACTTCGAGCTAGTAAGAAAGGCATTCTCATCGCTTGGCTATGATATCAGGGTGTTGAAGAAACCGCCTGCCGACCCGATACCGAGGATGTCTGAGGCAATGAGAATATTTCTTCTTGGTGAACTTGAGATGAAAGAAGAGCGGCAGGACGGTCCTGCCTAGAAAGAGAACAAATCATGCAACCTTGCTTCCAGGGGGAACTCCCTGAACAGTAATGGGAATCCAGTGCCCCTCCTTTTCTGCATGCTCGATTGCAAGAATCATTCCCTGACTCTCAATCCCGGCCAGTTTCTTAGGCTCGAGATTGACAAGGAAAAGTGCAGTCATTCCTTCGAGCTCCTCAGGCTTGTAGAGGTCAGCAAGCCCAGTGACAATCGTCCGAGTTTCTGACCCAATGTCAACCTTCAATTTGAGAAGCTTCTTCGTCTTTGGAACCTTTTCGCAGGATACGATTGTACCTGCTCGGATGTCCATCTTCTTGAAATCATCAAATGTGACAGTCACCATTTCCGAATCACCAGTCTCATCTCGTTCTGCCTTCTTAATACGAGCTTCGATTGTGGATTTTAGCTCGGCAAGAATATCATCATCAACCTTTGCAATGACGGGCTTGGGCTTCTGAATAGTTGCACCAACCTTGGGTGGATCAAGAGCAACCTCCAGTTTGGTATCATGAATCGAGGAGGGCTCGAATCCAAGTTGGCTCCATATGGTTTCAGCCACACTCGGCATCATCGGCTCAATCATCACTGCAAGTGCCTTGACTATTGCAACAGAGTTGTACAACACACGCCCGCACGCCTCCTTGTCGGACTTAACGAGTTCCCATGGCTTGTTGCTCTGGAAGTATTCGTTGCCAAAGGATGCGAGATGGAATATGTCATCGGCAACCTTCTTGAGTTCGTATTCGTTGACACCAGCAATCACGTTTTGAATGACGCTGTCAATGGCATCACGAATTTCGGATGATAGTTCGCCCTCGGGAACCTGACCGAAGTGCTTGTTCGTAAAGTGGAGCGTCCGATACACGAAATTCCCAAAGACACCGACGAGTTCAGTATTCACCTTGTCCTGGAATGTCTCCCATGAGAAGTCAAGATCGCGTGTCTGCCCTGTCGTTGCCACCATATAGTACCGCAGGTAGTCTGGACTGAGACCCTTGTCAAGGTACTCCTCCTTGATCCACACGACATACCCTCGACTACGACTGAAATTGTGACCCTGAATCTTGACCATCCCCGAGGCCACAATGGCGTACGGAAGATTGTAGCCGCTTCCCTTGAGCATAGCGGGCCAGAAGATGCAATGATGGTACACAATGTCCTGACCAATGTAGTGAACTATCTTTCCGTCACCAGGCCGCCAAAAGCGTTCCCAAGCCTTTGGGTTGCCCGTCTTCGCAGCCCACTCCTCAGTGCTCGAGATATAGTGAATCGGCGCATCCACCCACACGTAGAGTGTGAGATCCTCGTCACCGGGGAATCTGACCCCCCAATCAAGGTCTCGTGTGATGCACCAGTCCTTTAGTCCTTCACGTACCCACTGAAGTGCATAGTTCTTCGCGTTCTTAGTGCCCTCGACATTCTCGAGATATTTCTCAAGAAAGTCCTTGAATGCAACCAGTTTGAAGTAGTAGTGTTTTCGTGTGATTGGTCGGGTTGGAGAACCGCAGATCGCACAGCGGGGGTTGAGAATCTCGCCAGGTTCAAGATAACGACCGCAGCCCTGATCGCATTCGTCGCCGCGCGCATCAGCACCGCAATATGGGCACGTCCCTCTCACAAATCGGTCGGGAAGGGACCTACCACAGTGATCGCAGTAGGGACTCTCAAGGTCCTTGGAATAGATGTAGCCGTTCTTCTGAAGCTCCTTCACTATCTCCTGAGTGCGATGATGATTCTCCGGGTCATCAGTTGTCCCGTAGTTATCGAAGAGGATATTCAGGCGTGGAAAGATGTCCACGTAGTGCTGATGGTATTTCTCGAAGAGTTC
The DNA here is from genome assembly GCA_029855925.1 of Candidatus Thorarchaeota archaeon. Classification (GTDB taxonomy): domain Archaea; phylum Asgardarchaeota; class Thorarchaeia; order Thorarchaeales; family Thorarchaeaceae; genus B65-G9. Next base: position 6,395 of record JAGSHP010000260.1, read on the forward strand.
CTTGGGTGTGACACCTGCCTTTTCTGCAGCCGTCACAATTGGAGTTCCGTGTGTGTCTGAGCCGCAGACAAAGGTGACCTCAGTGCCCATCTTTCGCAGGAGTCTGACAAATACATCGGCTGGCACGTAGGTCCGCAGGTGGCCGATGTGCATGGGTCCGCTTGCATAGGGTAGTCCACAGGTCACCAGCACAGGGTCATTGCTTGGGAAGGTCAGTGTACGTTCATTCAACTCGGGTCACACTCCTTGGTGGCGGTCTAGGCTCACATCAGTCACTCCTTCGCGTGTTCTCAGAATCCGAACCTGCTGACAACTGCAGAGGTGAGCTTCGGTGGAACTAGAAAAACTTGTTGCCAACAGAAAAACGCGATTCTGTTGGAACAGACAGTCATCACTAAGGGGCAAATCTTGTGATTCTTGATGCATGTTCTCTCTCGATCGATCTTCGTTGAGCTCTATTTCCCGCCTTAGAATAGTTATCTCTCTCAACTTGGAGATGCAATATAACTGTAACGATTCCCTTCCATGTTTGAATCACGACATAGACCGCTAGGAGGACTGATCAGAACTCGTCCAGGTCACCCATAATGAGATTCCGCAGGATGCGGTCTTGCCCCAGCCCTCGAAGAATCAAACGGACTGCATGAAGGTCAGCGTATTTCAGGCGAATCCCTGTAGACTTCTCTACAATGGCTAGCACCTCTCGCGCATAGAGTGGTAGCTCAAGACGGTCAACAAGAAACTCGGCAGCCCTTTGGAGAGCCGAGATCCTCTGTCTCACAAAGACCACGGCAGCCTCATTGTCGTTGATTGCAACCGCCTCATCGATAAAACGACCAAGCGTCTTATGAGCATCTATCGGAACATTGCCCTTCAGAACAACAGAATAACGACAGTTGACAACGAGTACGTCCTGACCATCAACATCACAATCATCAATGATTAGCACATCACGACCAAGCTCTGGAGGCTCTTGGAATATCCGTGCAAGTGTGTTATAGAGAGTTATGGACACGTCAGGATCATCACAAAGAAGAACGGGTTTCTTCAGCAGGATGCAAGAGATAATGTCAACAAGGGTGTCACCGAACACTTTGCGCGCGCCACGTAGACTCATTCCCCTCGCAAGAAATCGTCCATCATCACTTGTACGTACGATATGATCGACACGTTGTATGCGTCGGATGTTCAGGTCAGTATCAGTAAAAATAATAAAATTGTGAGGACACTTGTCGTCGCCCGAAACGGATGCACAGATAATGCCACGTCCACGAGAGGTGTCTAGGTCAACAGTTCTTGTGATTTTGCATATTGGACATTCAAAGGTAATAGTGCTCATTGCAAAACGCCCCCCTCAGTATCATTCTCGCGATAGCTGAACACCTCCAATGCCCAACAAGAAGACCGAAACTGTTCGCAATATGTAGAATAGAGATTTCAGCTCGATGACGGGCCAGATGAACATAAGTATAGTATAAATAATAAAACTGAGACCGATCCATTCAGCCCACGAGAGTCCCGTAATTCGATAGTGATTTAGAAACACCACCCCAATGAAGAGAGCCACCGGAACCACCAGAATGGAAACCAGCCAGCTCATATTATTGATATTATTATGAATTGTAGGGTTGAAGAATGCTAGTGGTGTATCACCGGGTAGGACGAAGGCGAACAGAGCGGTGCTTGCTGAATACACTGCCATAAAGGATAGTGATACAACCCATCGAAGATAATGCTGTTTCTTCAGGAGTGTGATTGTAGCAAAGAGCAGAAATCCCAATGTACCAGTGCCACCAAAATTCACATACACCCACATAGCAGTGAGACCTATCCCAGAGTCAATTGGTATCTCAAAGAGAACAAGCCAAGAATTGATGAAATGACCCACAGCATATGAGAGAAAGGCAACGCCCCACAGAAGACGCATTCGCCGGGTCGTTTCTATATAAGATTCTATAAAAATAATGCCAACACCTGAGGCGACCAGAGCAGACAACAGTGAAGCGCCAAAATACAGCCAGTCAACCATCTGTCTCACCGTGAATGCAGATATGCAAAACTACGTCATAAAGATTCCTTGGTCGTCTAAATTCGGAAGATTACGGATCGACTGAGAATGAGTTGGTGTGGGGACGCTACAGGAGGGGCGTCCCCACGTGTCTCGAATGCCGGGAGGTGCAATTTGAGACAGCGAATGAAGACCTCATGTGAAATGAGGAGCGTGATGTTAAGAGCTAGAATAGAGATATCGCAGGGTTTCTGCGTCAGCGTCCGTTGGGTCTCTGTCACTATCAAGCAGACCATAGAGGACATGCAAGATCTGTGCACTCTGCTGAAGTGTTGAGGTGGGTCGTGTGTGATGTTTCAATTTCTCAGCCATCATTCGCGTCTCCATATTCGCTTTCCATGGTGTAACTCACCTCTATTTCCACTGCACTTCCATTTAAGCATTGGTGTACTCCAGATACGACATGGACAGTATCACGATAATCCACCGATATTACTGAGAACATATGCACGCAAATACCAGATTTGCACCAAAATCTTGAAGTTACAAGATGCATGGAAGATGCGTTCCACACGAAGTAAGGGGGAGAGCGTGTCTATGAGATGCCACGTTGCTGTTCAAAGAGGTCAATGAGATCTGCAACAGTCGTTGCCTGTCTGGGGTCCTTGTCATCACGAAAGCGCCCGGTAAATCTCGGGAATCGAATTGCCAGACCACCTTCACGCATCTGTTCCCTTCCAGCGGGATGGGTTGGGCTAACTGTAATCTCATCGCCGAGAACCTCAATCACGAGCTTTGGCTCGAACCAGACATCAGCCTCGAGATCGGAGATGACCTTTGGGTCACGGGTCTCAAGGACAAGAGGGTCCAATCGTCGCTTGAGCTCATCAAGGATCTCATCAGTGAAACCGGTACCTATCTTGCAGACAGTAGGAAAGGTGTCAGTGTCCTCATCATAGGCAGAGGCAAGAATCGTGCCATAGACGCCAGTCCTCTTTCCGCGGCCATGAAATGCGCCTACAATGACAAGGTCTACGGAGTCAGAGAGTCCCTCGGTGTATGAGGCCTTCAGCTTTATCCATAGCCAACTTCTAGACCCAGCCTGATAGATGGAGTCTTTGTGAATAGCCTTGGCAATCACGCCCTCGTGTCCGGTGTCAAGTGCGGTCATGAAGATGGCTTCTAGTCGCTCAGGATCATCTGTCACCTCGCCTGTCGTGAGGTGTGTGTGCTGACTTCGCTCAATGATCTTCTCAAGAATCGACCGGCGCTCTAGCATAGGCAGGTTGGTGACATCGCGACCATCGATATAGAGCACATCGAAGAAGAAGAGTGACACCGGGACCTCCTTCGTCATCTCCTTGATGTCTGTCTTACGACGCCGGCGCATGAGTTCCTGGAATGGTCGCATCTCTCCAGTCCCGGGATCGATTGCCACACACTCGCCCTCAATGACGCACTCATCTGCACGAACAAACTTACTGACATACTCCACAACATCGGGATATTGCGATGAGATTCGCTCCTGCCTTCGAGAGAAGATGGCAATCTCTTCTCCCCGTTTGTGTACCTGCATCCGTTCGCCGTCGTACTTGTACTCAACAAGTGCTCGCCCACCAACCTTCGTCATGATCTCCTGAGGGTTGGAGAGTTTCTTTGCGGCCATCATTCGAATCGGACGCCCCACCTCTACGTGTACGTTGCGTACCGCATCCAGGCCTTCGTTCGCAAGCAGCCGCGCCACATAGCCCAGGTCACTCGAGAGATTGAACGCACGCTCGAGGTCAGCACGGGCCTCCTTGTCACCAGTAAATGCGATGGCAAGCGCATCAAGAAGACCCATGTTACCAATGCCCAGCCGTAGGTCGCCAGTGACAGTACGCAGGATGTACTTTGCCTCAATCGGTTGCGACTCGCTCAGAAGGCCCACAAGTAGAGAGACCTTCGTCTTACTGCTCCCCTGACCAGTCGCCTTCGCCACAGAGTAGAGCACGTCGAAGACTCGCTCCACTGTGATCTCATCGCTGAAGAGAGTTGACTGGACGCTCTTACCGAGTAACTCCTCCGCCACAGCTCCAATGTCACCATACTTATGTAGCATATCACGAACCTGCTTCTCCGGGACCGAAGAGGCAGATGCAACGACTTGAACGGCCATCTTCTCGGCAATCCCAAGCTCGGGTTCGCCCTTCCAGTCAGGAAACAGCTTGCCCATGGTTAGAGCAATCACCTTGTCGACCTCGGAGGGGCCGGCCTCCTTCAGAACCTCGGCAAGCAGAGTCGTCTTGTCGATGGAGCCTGAAGTGGACTCGATCGTTTCGTAGGCCTGAGCAAGTCGTGAATACTCCATGTCAAATCACAACTAATTCTTAGTGACCCACCATATTGTTTATAAACTCAATCAAGAGGTCGTGTGCCAGACAGGTAAGAATGGTGAATATGTCTTGGGAAGTATAAGACCGGGATACATAAAGAACGCTGCAAGATCACTGCTGCAGCACTACCCTGACGAATTTACAGTGGATTTCGAGACCAACAAGAGGCTCGTTGAACAGTACACCGATGTGGAGAGCAAGAAGGTCAGAAATCGTATAGCGGGATACGTCGTTAGACTCGTAAGAACCCGAATGGAACGCGAGACCCAACTTGCTC
>JAGSHP010000214.1 GCA_029855925.1 Candidatus Thorarchaeota archaeon
AGGATACATGGGAAGGTTCCAGCCTTGGCGGGCACCCCATCCAGTTGCAACATTGCTCGTCTAGCCGCCGGGAGACCCACAACCTCCGGAGTTGCAACATCGGAAACAAACTCCCAACCGGCATGAGTGGTTGCCTCTTCATTTCTTGCGGCGCTCAGATTGGCACCTTCCTTGCCCGTGACCCAGGGATAGACCCAGACTAGATTCACAGGCAGTTGAAGATGTGTGCCCTCTGATGTCACAATGTACTTTGTCCCTGAAGCAGTACGGACCTTCAAAGTCACAGCTATGATGCGTTTATCGTAGTCCCTGATTGTGTCTGTGACATCTCGCATGTATCGAACCTTTTCCTCGACTGAGACGTGACGAGGGTCGATCCGAGCACTGCTCCTAACTACATCTTCATACGACTTGACATCGGCAAGAGTGATGGGATCCTGTCTGGTGACAGCGGCAGCACGGGCCATCTTGCAGGCACTCGCAACAGCCTCTGGCAGATTGTCGATATCGCCAGTGGAGACAAAACCCCACGCACCATCCACCAGTGCTCGAACTGCAACTCCACGCTCAATTCTCTGAGTCAGGGCGTTGATCCGTCCGTCCTCCATCTGCAAGTATTCGATGAAACCATCTTCACCGCGCAGTTCGACGTAAGTGGCCCCTAGACTCTTACCAGATTCTATGGCCTTTTCGAGTTCATCAATCAAATAGTTTACACTCCAAGACATCATTACTGATTTAGTTTGTTTAGCCAACCTTACATTAATATCTCTTTTCCTTAGAGAGGAATAATGACAGGTGAGCAATTGCATAAGCAATGAACAAAATCATTCATGACCGAAAAATCAATACGTTATTGATAAGAATTATTGCCGAGAGGAGATATTTGGAAATCCCACATGAGTTCGAACATTATAGAGAGGAGTCCGACGTACCTTGGGATGCTATCCTCAGGGCTGCAGACAAGAGGCTAGAGTTTGAAGATAATGAAATAGTGGCTTTCACCGACACGGTGATAGAGTTCGCTACGAAAGAAAGCATGAAAGAGGATGGCAACGTCACCCTACTATTGATTGGGATAGAGGCTGCACTCATCCAAGGTCGATTGGCCGAGGTGCTATTTCTATCAGGTGACTGTGAGGACGTTCGAGTTCTCTCGCTGAAGGCGATTGCGTTCTTCGTCCTGTCTGATCTCAATGGACTTCGAGAGACGAAGGGACTCATGGAACAGAAGATCACGGAGGAGTCACCAGTTTCCGATAAGATTCGATTGAGCACGGTCAAGGTGTTATTGGCCGCAGCAGAACGAGACACCAGCGTCATAATGTGTGTCATGGAGTTCGACAATCTACTTGAAACGTACCCTGAACAGATAGAGGAGCCGCTCACGGAGACTCTGTTTACACTCTATGTTGTTGGAACGATCCTACTGGAGGTTGGAGAGGCTGCAAGGGCATCACGAATCGCGGACACACTAGAGGACATGGCGCAGACAAAACACCATAGAATGATGCTGGCCCTTGTTGAGAATCTTCGTGGTAACATCAGTCACTTGGTCGGAAATATCAAGGCTGCCGAGGAGCATTACTACAAGTTCAAAGAGCAGAGCCGAAAACTGTCTTTCAATCTTGGAGTGGGGATGGCTCTGAACAATCTCGGGTCGGTGATGATGTACTCCGTGCGCTTGGAAGACGCACTCCATTGTTTCGAGGATGCACTGCCATTTATGAAGGCGGACTCGGCCCGACTGGTGACACTCACGAATCTCGGGGAGATCGCCACGCTACTGGGCAAATACGATGATGCAGAGGCGTACTTCAAGGAGGCACTTCGCCTAGACTCGAAGACCCAGAGGGGTGTCGTGCAAGTGTATGCCCTCTACTGCAATCTTCTCTGTAGACAGAACAATATCAAACAGGCGGAGAAGTATCTGAAGAAGGCCGGAAATCTCGCCAAGACGAGCGAGAGCCCGTTGGAACAGTGTGCGTATCTTCATGCAAAGGGGCTGACCGAATCGGCCAAGGGGGACTACGATCAGGCGATAGCCACCTTCGAAGAGGTGCTCAGGTTTGCAAAGAAGAAGAATGTCTTTGAGATGGTCATTAGGTCAAAGCTTGACCTTGCCCGCACCTACATGAAAATGTATGAGAAGTCAAAGGAACCAGAACTGATCGACAAGGCGATGTACCATCTAGATGACCTTGCACAGATTGCCAAGGAACAGCGGATGAACTCTCTGCGGGGGAGAATACTACTACTGAAGAGTGACCTTCTTGGTCTCATTGGACGGGGCCTTGAGGCGAGGGGGTATCTTGAGCGAGTACAGGGGATCGCACGATTCACTGAGGACAGCATAATGGAGGCTGAGGCCGCATCTAGACTTCAGAGAATTGAGGCGAATGAGGGGGTCTTGGGCGACATGGCCTTTGGCGAGTCCTTTGATAGGGTGTCGGCCTTCAGACCTGCAGGCACGCCCAAACAGGTCCAGCAGCCCACCATGTATGCACTGATTGTGATTGACAGGAGTTCGGGACTGGCTGAGTTCTCACACCAATTTGGCCAACCCCTTGACATGGACACGTCAATCATCTCGGGCTTCATCTCCGCAATAGGGTCATTCAGTGGTCAGATGATGGGGTCAAGGGGAAATCTTCGATCGATAACCCATGAGGGATTCACGCTCATGATGGAGTACACCGACGAACGGATTGTCACCCTCATTGCCACTGATGAGTCGTTTGAGCTACGATATCGTCTCCGAGAGTTCGCAAAGCAGTTTGACGGCAAGTTCGAACCAATGGGAGACCGAGATGTCGTCGAAGCAGAAAGATACAAG
>JAGSHP010000233.1 GCA_029855925.1 Candidatus Thorarchaeota archaeon
AGTCTTGTTGATCACACCTTTTTCCCGGGGACAATAATGACTTGACCCAGTATGTCGCCCTTCAACACCGCTGCCTTGATGTTCGAGCGAAACATGGCCATGTTTGCTGTTCTATCCTCGTAGTACGGTTTGAAGTCCAGTGATCCAATACAGGCAAGATGCCCCATCCCATTGACACCATAGAACGATTGAAAGACAATGGCATACGCAGGGATCTCGATCGGCTCGATTGGTACCATGCCAGACTCGCCCACCTGAAACGAAACCTTCTCCATTGCCACAACTGGAACAATTCTCACTTTTGACCAGTCCAGTGACAGTTCAGCCTCTTCGAGACCTTCAACGTGCATCCTCCGTCTATCAATGCCCAGACTCTCAAGATCCTTGCGGCAACTGATCACATACATCTTGTCGGTCATTATATCACCATACCATTTTGTAACGCTATCCCCTTTTTGACTTCTTTGGAATCACCGTTCTCTTGGCACTTGAGTCATGCCGAGGAGTTGTTCACAGTCCTCTGAGACCGTGCGGTCGTAGCACGCTGTCATCATGCTCTGCAATGACCGTGTCCAGGGTTTCCAGAATTCTCTTCTTGTCACGACTCAGAGTTCCTCCCAGAGGAAGGTAGTTTGAGGCGTGGTTGGTCCTGAAGACGCAGTTCGACAGCTCGAGTCCCGCAACCAGGGTCCGCAGCTCCTGCAAGATCTCGAATGGTCTCATGGGTGTGAATTCGCCGCGCTGTGTCATTTCATAGAGAGGGGTTCCCTGAGGGATCATGAGCGTCAACGCGCCAACGTACTCCGGGTCGATCTCATTGAGCGCCTTCGCCGTTGCACGAGCGTGTCTTTCGGAACGCTCAAGCCCGCCGAGGCCAAGTATGATTGTTAGAGAGAGTGGGATTCCAGCGACACGAATCTTCTTGCATGCCTCTACAAGTTCTCGTGAGTCAACACCTTTTCGGCACCATCTGAGGAGTTCGTCATCACCGGTTTCCAGTCCGAGGTAGACGATCCCGAGACCTGCAGCCCTGAGTTGTTCGAGGTCCTTCACGGTCTTCTCACGAAGGTCCTTCGCGTAGGCATAGGCACCGACCCTCTCAAGCGCGGGAAGGTTCTTCCGAAGGACTCCGAGTGTGGATGTCATCTCGTTCGTCGTCATTGCCAATGCATTTCCGTCAGCGAGAAAGACACGCCGGACCCCTCTCTTGAGCGAGTGCGGAAGCATCTCCAAGTCGGCCTCGATCCCCTTTGCTCCTCTCACTCTGAACCTCTTGTCCTTGTAAGAGACGCAGAAGATGCACGCATTGTGAGAGCATCCTACTGTTGCCTGCAGGATTAGGCTTCGCGCCTCACTTGGCGGTCTCCAGATGGAACCTTCGTATCTCAACATGTTGGTCACTATACCGGAGACGAGCTTCCCTTTTGGCATTTCCTCTGCGAGTCCGCAGAGTTCGGCTGTTGAGAGAGCGAGTCTTTTCCAATCGGAGGGCAGGACTTGTGATCAAATACGGTTGTGATGAAGAGCCCCAGCAATCGTGATGTTGTGGACTACTCTTCTCTCATCCACAGTGTCACAATATCATACATCAATTTATCTTCATAGAACCTTTGAGAATCTGATGGTGCGAAGTCATGCCTGTCCCGGTCTACAAAGTCTTGCTCGTGGGAGATGCAAATGTTGGCAAGTCTTCATTGATTCGTCGCGTGCTCCTCAACGAGTTTGACCCTGACTATCGGGCGACTGTCGGTGTTGACCTGAGCGCTGCTGCGCTGAACATCGACCCCTTCACCCCTGTGATCATGACACTGATAGACTTGGGCGGTCAAGCGGACTTCAATGAACTGCGAACACAGTACTATCGCGGCGCGCACGGTGTGGTCTTCGTCTACGATGTTGCGGATCGCTCGACATTCGAGAGCCTTGAGCGATGGATCTTTGGCGTACAGGACAACATCGTCACGCAAGAGGGACGTGAGCTCATTCCGTTGCTCATCGCGAACAAGATAGACCAGACCGATATACGAGAAGTAACACCAGAAGAGGGTTTCGCATTTGCTAAGCGCTGGGAGTTCGCTTATGGCGAGGCAAGCGCAAAGGACGGCACTAACGTGCAGAGTCTGTTTCAGGAACTTGCAAGGACGATCTATGAGGCCTATCCGCCACCTGAGGTTCATCTCTCTTCGCGCAGTTAGTCACTGATCGACTACCTGGGCCAATCAAAGAAGCCAGCTCGTCCATCATAGTTGAAGTCCCATGAGGAACGGGCGACCTGCCTGTGCGGTCCTCTCCTGAACATGGGGTGACATGTGCTACAGTTCTGCACCACAATTCTGGCACTTGGCAAGACCCTGCTCTGTCTTTGCTCCACAGTAGGGGCAGATGACCAGAACCTTCGCTCCGCCGTGGGCGGCTCCCACTGGTGCCGTACTACGAATGAATGTGTCGCCATCCATTCGTCCGTAGAGGTCTCCTGAACCTATTGCATCATAGAGGAGGTCCTTGACAGTGTCGGAAGAGAGGCTGACCGCACTTGCAATCTCGCTGACTTGAATTCGCGGACTGGATCTTGCAAGGCCAATCACCCTTGTCTTGAGCTGTTTTTGAGTTGAGCAGCAAATGCAAGGCCAAACCAGAGCAACAATGGCCGAGAGTCCCAAGAAACCGACGGCGGAAAAGGTCGCCAAGTCGCCATAGAAGTACCGTTCACTTATATCCTCCATCTGGCTTCCATAGGCTGCCAGTCCAATGGCCTGACCTAGAATGATGACCGCTAAGAGTGAGAGATATCCAAAGAGCTTTCCAGTCTTACTCTGAGTCACCGCGGGCGCCACGAACGAGGCAATTATGAATATCACCCCGATTCCAATGCTCACACCGCTCGCTATCAGTGCAATGTCAAAGGTATTGAAGGCATCTCCAGCTAGGGCCGCAATGACACCAACAACGACGTACGCAAGAGCGCCAAGCCGAAACGGATTCGCCGTCAGGCCTTTAGTTGTCTTACCTGCAATTGACATCCGAACCACAATCCTTGAATCGAACCTTATACTAGAAAATGTATTCATC
>JAGSHP010000168.1 GCA_029855925.1 Candidatus Thorarchaeota archaeon
CATCCAGATTGTCAGAGAGGGTGAGGTCCCCGCCGACAGAGACCTTGCCACCAACATTGATCTCATCACCCACTGCAGGACCATCAAGTGTTACTTTTCCGCCCACATCAATACGCCCAAACTTCACAGGACCAGCCGCTACAAATGAGCCTCCAACATCGACCCGTTCCACGACAGAGTCAGGGCCAACCTTCGCGCTGCCACCAACAGAGATCCGGTCAACATTCACAGCGCCCTCCGCACTGAATGACCCTCCCACTGACACTGTGTCTATCTCGCCGCTATTGACCTTTGCACTACCACCAACTGAGATGTCATCGACCCTTGAGTCGCCCTCTATCTTTACGGAACCTCCAGCAGAGATACGATCCACATGAGCATCCCCGGCAATCTTGACAGAGCCGCCACCTGAGATCTTCGTGGCGCGTGCATCCTTGCCGACCTTCACCGAGCTGCCTGCTCTTGCGGTCTCACATTCCAGGTTACCGCCAACTAGTAGAGTCTTGTCAATATCAAGGTCTCGAGCCTGCACATTTCCCTCAACCTCAAGGCTATTCTTCTTCACGCGAACACCATCTTCAGAGGAAAGATTGCCCTCTATGCTGATCATTCCTTTCGCATCAATGGCATAGACATGGAGAGAACCTCTAATCTCCAGATCACCCTTTACCTTCAGAGTACCAGATATGGAGATGGTATCACCCTCAGATGGGATAATAGCACGACAGTCAACTATCTCAACATTCTCGTCAACTGTTCCGAGTTGGACATCTTCTTGCTTTTGAAATTTCATTCTTGCACGCTCCGCAAGTATTCTACAAGTAGACCAAGCATCATTGCAATATAAGGGAGTGTCACATCTGAAGGTCACAAGTTGTGACCTCTATCTTCACATTCCAACAATCGGTTCAGGAATGGGAACACCCACTAGAGTTGCGATTCTCTTGTACAGTTCGAGATACTGGTGCCCTAGGACAGTCACCTTGTATACTCGACGTCCCTCGTCCACCTCATCCTCAAGGAGACCTCGCTTCAGTAGGTGGTTGATGATTGTCTTTGCTCTGTCCACGGGCATGTTGGTCGACCGCGCAGCTCGTGTCAAGGGGCATTCACCATAGATATAGATCACCCGCAGAATCTCGGCATAGATATCATAACGGGTACGCTTCAGGAGATCTGTCTTCTTCCTCGGCACAACGCACACCAACACAAGAGGTATATACAGAGGTCATAAAAAGACACTGGGGAGAGAAGTGAACTGGTCTCGACAGGATACACTTATGATTTCGAATGCTAACCAAGACTGGCTGGGAGTCCTATGATTAAGCGGGCCTATGTTGCAAGGCACAATGGTGAACCTATCTTCGGAAGGAAATACACTTCAGAAGAGATTGAAGATGATATGCAGATCCCACCCTCCATCCGGGCCAGTATCATCCTGTTGGCATCCGCGAGAGGCACCATGCTTGGCAGCCCCTATGTCATTGAGCAAGACGATGCCATCTGGGTTCTCTGCTTTTTTGAGTCGTTCGTGGTTGTGCTGGAGGCCGACCCAAATGAGAAAGTTGACTGGTTGAAGAGACGCGCTCTATCGCTTGGAAGACGCATTTTGAGGGAGTTCAGCTTCTCGGTCACTGCGTGGCCGGGGGAAGGCTCGGACATCGCAGGCTTCGCTGATACAATCGACCTCTTTGCGCGTCTGAACCCAGCAATTTCTGTCGAGAAGATACTGAAACAGGTCGAGTCCACCGTAAACCGCGTCCTTGTGGACTACCCTGTGGCCTACGTCGGTGTCTTCGATGCGGCTGGTGAGATGATTGGTGGCAATGTTCCCGAAGATCACATCAAGATAATCAGACAGGAGATACTTGGTGACTCTATCAGGACCTCAATGGACTTGGTTCCAACTGTCGTTGATGTGAAGGGGTACGAGGTGCATACCATCAGAGTGAGTATGCTGACAGTAGTTGCAGCCGGGTATCAAGAGGAGAGCAAGATGGCGGCGGTCCGTGCCGTGGGGGACCTCGCTCAGTCGATCCAGAACGTCCTCACTTAGTTGGGACAGTAGAAAGAGAAAAGTAGCTGAAGCACAAGTCCCTCACAGACAAACAGCTGAGGGAAATGTGATGCACATCATTGGAATTAATGGTTCTCCAAGGAAGGAACGCTCGAACACCCGATTTCTGCTTGAACAGGCACTTGAGAGTGCAGAGGAAAAGATGAATGCCCTTTGCATAGATGGGACCACCATGCTGATCGACCTTGTTGACTATGAGATTCGACACTGTACGGGATGCGACGCATGCGTGAGAAAGAAGCCCTGTCCTGAGAGCGCAAAGGACGACATGGACAAGCTAGAGGAGCTGGTACTTGCAGCCGACGGAATCATCATTGGAGCCCCTTCGTATTTCACGACGGTGCCAGGCGTGCTCAAGGACTTCATTGACAGGTCACGCACAATGAAGATGAGGGACAATCAACTGCGTGACAGGGTATTCGGCGCAATCACCTTCGCGGGACTGAGGTACGGTGGACAAGAGGTCGTCGTTGACTATCTCAACCGATATGCACTGGCACATGGAATGATAGTGGTCGGGAGCCTGGGCAGTCCTATCACTGATGGCATAGCAGGAGCTGGCAGTCTCCAGACGGATGAGGGGTCCTGGCGCTCCTCAAAGAAGGACACGCTGGCAATCGCATGGAGTCGACTCTTGGGAGAGAGAGTCGCAGATATCGCCTCGCGCCTCGGGGGAAGTGGTGAGTGAGCTCCCACAGACCAACTATCGAGGGACAGGTGCAGGTCTACACCGGCAACGGCAAGGGCAAGACCACCTGTGCTCTCGGAGCGGGGATTAGAGCAGCAGGACATGGACTCGAGGTGCTCATGATCAGTTTTATGAAGGCAAAGGTCGCGGAGAGAGGGGAGGGGACTGATGTGAACTACGGTGAGTTCCGAGTCATTGAGAGCATTCCAAACTTCACGATAGTCCCAGTGGGTCGGCAGACATTTGTTGACAAGAAGAACCCAGACCCAGTAGACATACAGATGGCGCATGATGGGCTCAAACTTGCACAAAAGGCTCTGAGAGAACATGAATGCGATGTGTTGATTCTTGATGAGATCAATGTCGCTGTGGAGTGGGGCCTGATCACCCTTGAGGAACAACTCGACCTCATCAGAATGAAACCTCAAGATGTCGAGATGATCATGACTGGGAGGTATGCAAGACAAGAGGTGCTTGATGCGGCGGACCTGGTCACTGAGATGAGAGAGGTAAAACACTACTATGAAACAAAGAAGCTTCTTGCTCGAAGGGGTTTTGAGTTCTAACAAATCCTCAGCTGTGAGTAGGATGTATATCTATAACAGGTCTAGATACAGCCTATGTCGATCACTGCCAGTCTTTGATATATATCTAAATGCAAGTTTCTCGTAATAGTCCACCATCGAGCCCAATGCATCAACGTAGAGAATTCTGCAAGCAATTGTTTTACCGATGCTCTTTGACAAAGAAATGCAATGGTCAATGAGATGTTTCGAAATTCCCTTTCCTTGATAGCGTTTATCAACGCCAATCATACCTAGTAACATGCCGGGAACCCTAAATTCGCTAGTCATATCAGGGAGCCGTAGTCTCAGAGATGAACATGCTATTGCATAGAATCCGAAAACGTCAGCTCCTCTGTGAATTACATATACCTTCGTAAGTTTTCGCTGTTGTTGATCATACGCCTTTTCTTTGAGAAAACGGTTTACGAGATCGTTTCCGCAGTTGAATCGGTCCAAAGCCATCTTACTGTCAAGCATACCGATTGTAAATTTGACCAAGTAATCCAGCCTCTTACAGGTCGATATCTACATCTGTTGGTTCCTCGGGGTTTGGAAATCTCTGAAGTGCCTCTTCGATTATCCTTTCCCTCAATGTATCCTTTGGTGGACTCGTAATGAGCTCGTAGAACCTAACTGCATCTTCCCCCGTGATAACATCGTCTGATAACTCAGTTTCCGTCGAACTGCCCGACTTGTCATCATTTGATTCAAGAACATTGATAACGGCCCCATGATCCACTGCTTTGTCTACTATTCGTCCCCCGAAGAGTTTCTCATATGTCACAAAGTAATCTTGTGGGATAGTCAGCTCCATGAAATATGATTTAGTGAGAGTCAATTCCGTGTAATATGCTATCAACCACTCCTTTTCTCTAAGAGTATGTTCTTTCTCGCGCTTCTTGCTCAAGCATTGTTCTTGCTTCATTCTGTGTCCTCCTCAAGTAAACTCGTCAATGCCGTAATTAGGTTCTGAAGTTCAATTCTATCGAGTTCCAATCTGAGAATTGTTTCCTCACCTTGTCCGTTAACGGATGGTATGGAGATATCATACAGTTGAACAAGAGGAGAATCATCGCTAATGAATTGCACATACTTCGTATGAGCTTCCATTGGCCCTATGATATAGTCCGTTGTGCGGAAACATCTGAAAATCAGAAGCCCTGCATTTTTGTGACTTCCAAACATATCAACAATGTGCTGTGCTCTCTTTCGTTCCTCCTCAGGATAACGCGCATAAAATGCATCCATCTTGCGACTCGCGATATAATGAGCATATGCAGACACAAAATCGATGACTTGACCCAGTTCCGGAGCAGGTATATCTGGGAACCGCTCTTCTAGTTCGACTGTGTTTATCGCTACTTCAAGCCTCTTGGGCAATACCCGAATAAATAGCAGATTTGCGTCTAGTATTTCAGGGAATATGTCTAAGATACGCTTGAATTTCTTCTCATCGAGAAGCTTGTTCCTCGTCAATTGCGTCGATTTCTGTATGTCCGGTGCACTTTCGTCTTTTGCCATCCAGATCTGGTTCTCCCATCTTCTTTTAGCTGACTCTTGATTATTATTCTCAACTCGAGTCTTATTGAACATAGCAGCGTAGCTTTACACAATGTCCTACAAATACTGCTTTCGAATCTACCTAAAAAGTCTATGATGTAATAACCTCTGTATAGAATTCACACCATGTGTATGCATAATCTTGCTTGATTTCATCAACAATGGTTTGAAATCTTGTCAGGTTAGGCCTTGACGAACTGGTGAAAACCCAATTTCAAGAGGAGTAGGAAATCCTAGATGTTTCATAGGAAATCGAACATTTAATAACTCCAATTCGAAAGTGCGTCAATAGAAGTGGAGATGCCCTCAATGGACAAGAAGGAAGACACCGATAAGGCACGGGCTGAAGAGCTACGTAAGATACGGGAGGCAAAGGATGAATGGGAGGCAACAACACTTGCCAAACATCTGGAGAAGCATCCCGAACGAATGGCTGAGTTTGTCTCCACGTCCAGCAGACCAGTACGTAGAATCTATACGCCTCTCGATATCCCAGACTTTGACTATCTGAGAGACCTGGGATTCCCAAGTCAGTATCCCTATACTCGCGGCGTTCAACCCACAATGTATCGCGGGCGAATCTGGACAATGCGTCAGTTCGCAGGAATGGGTACTGCTGAGGAGTCAAACGCTCGATACAAGTTCCTTCTCGCAAATGGTCAGACAGGTCTCAGCGTAGCCTTTCATCTCCCCACCATCTTTGGACGCGATTCGGACCACCCATTCTCGTTTGGTGAGGTGGGAAAACTCGGTGTCGCCGTGGACACGCTGAAGGACATGGAGATACTCTTCTCGGGAATTCCCCTCGACAAGGTCACCACTTCAATGACGATCAATGCACCCGCTTCGATTCTGCTCGCAATGTATATGGTCGCTGCTGGAAAGACTGGTGTTCCCGCTGACAAGATCGGGGGAACAATCCAGAACGAC
>JAGSHP010000071.1 GCA_029855925.1 Candidatus Thorarchaeota archaeon
CTACGATTACTCCTATGACTTCTGCGAATCCTATGATGATGCCAACGACCAGATTCGGAGAATAACCCATCTGCGGAAAGTCTGCATGTATGATGATTCCCGGCTCTTCCCAGGGATATCTAACCGAAGGTAACAGTTGTAATTCTAGTTCGTGTGTCTGATTGAACGAGTCCCACATTCTAAGTTCAATGTTAGTGAAGTTGATATTGTCCTCGTCATAGCTTGGCGCCCATGACCAGTTCGCTTTGAAGAGGAGATTAGAAGGCTCGCAGGTGTACACCTGTGTGTCATTCACAACGGAGATGCTCTCGAAGAAGAGATACATTCCTATGCTCGTGTAGTGTGTGAGATTACTCTTCTCGACAGTCAACTGACTTGGAATCGAAGTCATAGCGTTCTCAAACCAGCTACCATTTGTCACATCAAGATCGCTCGCCGATATGCCGTCCAAATAGCGGTCATAGACCATTTGCCCATCCGTGTACAAGAACGAATAGCTGCGCACTCTATTGATCAACACACGGGAATCTCGTAGTCCTAGAGCAGAGGAGGTATTGAGAGGATAATGACTAAACCAAGTTGTAATGTAATTCGTATTCGGGTTGTCCATAGACGGAACCATGAGCCTAAAGCTTATCGCGGCCACCAAGTCGAAGGAGCCCCCAACAAAATGAATCTCAAGAGGATTTTGATACACAGTATCTGAGATGACATGACTATCAATGGCAGTTGGTGAATCATCCGGCTTCAAAGGGGGATGACTTGTCGTGGTAATGCCACAAAAGGCCCCCACCAATATTGCAGTTCCCAGCAAGGCCCATAACTTCAACGTAATCTTACGACGGATCATATGCACAACCACGCTCTCCACTATAGAAGGAACTACGACTCACAAGATAAACTCAGCTATCTCCGTTGCAGGAATTGGTCATGTTCCGGACTCACGCCTCCATGAGAACAACGCTTGTGGTCGTCCTCTCGATTCCATCGATGTTACGCAATTTGAAGATCACAAATTCGTTCAATGCATCAACGTCTCTCAATGCGACTCTGACAAGCAGATCGACCTCGCCCGTGAGAACAGACACCTCATCGACTTCCGGAAACGCCTTGACCGACTGTGCGACCTCATACTGGTCAATCTTCTTTCCCTTTGCAGACCTATAGGAAACTGTGCAGAAGATATAGGCGACCAGACCTCTTCCAAGTTTCTTCTTGTCAAGTTCAATGGTGAACCGCTTGATGATCCCCTTGGCTCTCAGGCGCTTGATGCGGTTGTGCACTGTCGTCTGAGGGATACCGAGCTCTCTAGAGAGCTGCTTTGTTGTCAGGCGGGAGTTCTCCAGCAACAGTTCGATGATCTTGTAGTCCTTTTCATCCAACTCGTACATAGTGGAATAATTTTCCACTTTCGCTTAATAATCATGTTATTCTTGCTAACTTTACAACGAAACGACCACTCTGTTTTTGATATGAGCGGCAAGTACGATTGATGTGATGAGAATGGAACTGACAACATCATACACCACAATGACCACAAAGGAGCTGGTTGAGCCACCAGCTCAATACGAGGAGATAATCAAGATACAGACCGAAGTGATATTCGCAATCCACGAGTTCTTGAGGGATACAGGAGTCCGACAGCTGATGCCTGTGATCCTATCCCCTGTGACCGACCCACTTAACCACTCGGTCTATGACGCGGCAATAGACTATCTTGGTCAGAGGCTCCAGCTTACAAGGAGCATGATCCTTCACAAACAGGTTGCAGTCGCTTCGTTGGACATCAGGGGTGTCTACGTCATATCCCCAAATGTGAGATTGGAAAAAGACTTGAGCTCAGACAAACATCTCATCGAGTTCTCACAGCTGGACATTGAGTTGAAGAATGCAACTGCTCAAGACTTCATGAGGTTCATGGAGAAGCTATTGGTTCACATCTTCAGATGCGTGAACAGGAGATGCCGCAGGGAACTGGAGAGCCTTGGGGTGAGAGTGGTGGTTTCAAAGACTCCGTTCAAGGTCTATTCTAGCGAGAGCCTTCGGGAAGAACTGGGACCAGATTTCGAAACACTGATGTCCGAGAGAAGCAGGCATCCTTTCTGGATCACAGACTTCAAGCGAGAGTTCTATGATCGTGAGGATGAGAATCACAGAGGTCACTACCTGAACTACGATCTATTCTATCCTGACGGCTATGGTGAGGCATTGTCAGGGGGAGAACGCGACTACGAGTACGAAGTCTTAGTCAGGAAGATAGTAGAGAGAGGACAGAGTCCGAAAAACTTTGGGGCCTATCTCGAGCTTGCAAAGAAGGGACTGCTCTGCCCAAGCGCAGGAGGAGGAATCGGCATTGAGAGGCTGGTACGTTTTCTTGCAAGACGTTCGCATATTAGAGAGGTGACTCTATTCCCCAGAGTGCCCGGAAGTCGCATAGAGATATAATCAGTCCAAGACGACGCGCCTGCGATTCAATCTGGTTTCGCAGGTGTTGTCGTAATTGGTTGGTGAGAGAAGAGAGAACAGAGATAACACCACAGATTTTTTTTATCGCCGAGTTTCACAGCTACAAGAGGTGTGATTTCGAATGTTCTTCGACCCCACCATAACAGATGCACTGAGGGACCTCATGCCATGGGCCGGACTCTTCTTTCGAGCCATTACGGAGTTGGGGTCAGAGCTGTTCTTTGTTTCACTTATTCTCATTGGCTATTGGGCCTACAAGAAACAAGAAACATTGACACTGGCCTACATTCTGTTGGTCGCCGTTGTCTCAAACTATTTCATCAAACTGACCATTGCGAATCCTCGGCCGGACCCCACCAATTGGTATCCCGGTGTCGAGGCGACCAACTATAGCACTCCAAGTGGTCACGCCCAAAACACATCGATGCTCTTTGGCTGGATATCGCTCAAGGCAAGGAAACTATGGCTGACAATCACATCGATTATACTAATTGTGTTGATTGGTATATCAAGGGTCTACCTTGGTGTTCACTACGTTGAGGACATTCTGATTGGTTGGGGGATAGGCCTTGTTCTGCTTGTGCTGCTGTACAGATTCGAGGGCCCCATCGCCGCCTATTTCGCCAGATTTCGCTCTGAGTACCTGTATCTGTCACTCTTCGTCTTTGGATTCCTGGCGACCGCAGTCACCACATATCTCATCCCAGTTCCGCCAGGCGACAACTTCGGTGCTCTGGGTGGACTGATCATGGGACTGGCTGTGGCACTTCCTCTGGAGAAACGATACGTTGGATTTGATACCCAAGTGGCTGATGGCCAGAAGTGGCGTCTTATGCTAAGGGTGGCAATAGGACTCGTGCTCGTACTTGGGGTAATGATTGGTCTCGGAGGGGTACTCCCTTCCTCTGATGTCTGGCTGAGGGCCATCAGGTACCTTACCGTAGTCGTTGTTGGCATGTTCGTGTGGCCCGCAATATTCAAGAGAATAAACCTGTAAGAGAGAGGATCGTATGAGAGATATATTCAGTACTCCGCTAACAAGCCCAACATACCCATCGCCACCGTATCACTACGACAATGCGAGGATGTTCCTTGCACTCTTCTATGCACCAGAGGAGTCCCTCCAGAAGATTCTCCCGTCGCCGCTCAGGCCGTCTGACATGCCCTTGATGGCTCTGCTCTTCGCGGAACAACCGTGTAGAGAGACTGGACTCTTCACCGAGGGTTCGGTGTTGGCACAGTGCCTCTTTGACAATCAAGCGACTGGCGAGGAGGAAGTCGGCGTATACTTTGCACACGACTGGGTTTCCACTGATGTCGCCATGGCTGCAGGTAGAGAGATCTGGGGGTATCCACGCAAGATTGCAGAAACGTCATTGAGGATAGAGGATAATGTACTAGAGGCTAGAGTCGTGAGAGATGGGGTGACGCTCCTGAAGGCGAGTTGCAAACTTGAGGAGGAGGGTGAGTGGATCGACAGCGGCCCTAATGTCAATGCTCGGCTGATACCAAAGGTGGATGCAGATGGGCATGCGGTCGCCGAGATCACGGCAGCCTATCTTGAATACACCATCAAGAAGGGGCGCTCTGGGGAAGTGGAGATTGAGATCCATAGTGGACCACATGACGACCTCAGTCTAGTACAAGTAGAGGCGACCATGATCGGACTCTACTTCGACACCGACATCCTGTTGCCACCTGGCAAGGTGGTCTCAAAGATTGAGTGATGATGCAGGTTCAGAGGTATTCCTCGGCGTCAATCGTTGCAAGTGTGACTCCAGCACTGTGAGAATAGGCACGCTCAATCTGCCAGCAGAGAAACGCATAACCTCCCAGGCCAAGATAGGCAGCCAATGGTCCGAGGAATATGCCAAGAGCAAGTAGGAGTATTAGTCCGCCAAACCCAAGTAGAGTGGGCACAAGCTGTGCCTTTATCGCGGACAGACCCTTGAGGGGGAGGCGGACTGCAGCGCCCCGTTGTCGGAGAATCATGCGTTGTGCCTTGAAGTCACCTCCAGCTGCAGCTTGCTTGGCGGCATAGGCACCGGAGGCAAGTGTTGTAAAGACTGCGGCGATGACGAGTAGTGGTGTGTAGATCAAATACATTGGAGCCAAGACAATGACAAAGACTGACACAATGACTGCAACTGCAAGCGTGAAGGGCAGCGCACTATACACCTTTCCGCGGACATACTCCTCAAAATTGGCGGCGGCCATCTGCAAGTTCATCAGGTTGCTTCCCTCGTACACTGTCTCATAGCCTGCAAATGCGATTCCGTATGAAGTGGCAAAAGGAATGACGACCAGCAACAGCCCCAGATATGAGAGAGGACCGATGTCTTGAGATAAGGTTAGGGCGGGGATGATGATGAATATTGCAAAGCGAAGGGGGTTTAGGAGATATTGAGCAAGAACTCGCCCCTCTC
Organism: Candidatus Thorarchaeota archaeon; assembly: GCA_029855925.1. Taxonomy (GTDB): domain Archaea; phylum Asgardarchaeota; class Thorarchaeia; order Thorarchaeales; family Thorarchaeaceae; genus B65-G9. Next base: position 4,893 of record JAGSHP010000071.1, read on the forward strand.
TACGAATAGAGGTTATGTTATACCAGATTGAAACGCTGATGGTCTGAGAGAAGCGGATGAATCTGAATGGCTGAGGGTCCCAGCCATCATGTCGAATAGTAATCTTGCGTGCTGAGCTTCGCTGGGTATGCACATTGAGCCAGCCGTCATAGTGTGCCTTCTCGGAAACAAGTGCATTAAGATATAACATGAGAACGGACCCAACCAGAAGGAGGCCACCCATCACACCATGTGGGATTGAAACGACCTGCCCGACTATCATGTCGATGATGATTTTGCTCTGTATGTAGCCCGGCGTGAGACTGGAAGAGAGACCGAACGAAGAGAGCACCTGAAGGAGCTGGTCAAAGACAAACGTTTCATCACTACCAAAGTAGATTAAATAGTAATATAATGCGCTGAATACTATCGCCAAGGATGTGAGAATGAAGTACCCTATCTCTCTAAGCATACGGCGCCCTGCAACGAGACGTGAGACACCC
>JAGSHP010000152.1 GCA_029855925.1 Candidatus Thorarchaeota archaeon
CACCATGATACTGTTTAGGCTAACAATGGTCTTAATTCCGGTCGCCTCAGTGGTCTTGGCTATGAACTTCATCATGATGGCAGGACCTACCCCAAAGACGAGGTCGATCTTACGACCCTGCTGGATGAGGTCTCCGAGGACTGTAGTAACAAAACCATGGACACCACAGGAACCGTCATCGGTTGTCTCGTAGAACTCATCACTTATGGACTTCATCTCCTCACGATAGATTAGAAGGTCCATTGTTCGCGCACCATTAATCGTGATAACGTGATTCCCAGCCTCCTTAAAGGCCCTTGCAACAGGGAAAGCAATAGCTGTGCCACAACCACCACCGATGACACAGACTGTCCCAAACTTATCAATGTGTGTCGGCCTTCCGAGAGGACCCACAAAGTCAAGAATCTCGTCGCCTTCATTGAGCGAACCCAAGAGCTTGGTCGACTTACCGACCTCTTGGAAGACGATTGTCACTGTTCCTTTGTCTCTGTCAAAGTCGGCCACAGTCAGCGGGAATCGCTCTCCGGTCTCGTTCACCCGAATCATTATGAACTGACCCGGCTGACAGACACGAGCAATATCAGGTGCGCTGACCTCCATCAGCTTGATGACAGGATTGAGCACTTTTTTCCGTACTATCTTGTACATAGGTTACGCCTCGTCCCGTGATACACCGCGGGCGGCATCCTAACCAGTCATAAAAGTTTGGGTCTGGTGCAACCGCTAGCAGCCATGAGGGAACAGCTGTACTCCATAACAAGTTCAATTGTTCACATTGCTCACCGAGGTCTACCGTAAACTGCTCGTGCATCTCGTAGAACCAGCCCGACAAGGTCTGATGGGTCGCTTACAGGAATTACCCTCCCACCGGCATCGATGAACCCCTTCTGCGGGTGCCTGCGGTAGTCATCATCACTTGCCCCAATGTGAAACATGAAAATGTGGTTCCCCCGATTTGACAACTTCTTGACTGCTGATATGATCTCTGACCAGTTATCAATCTCGGCATCAGTTATCATTAGGACAAGAACTGGTCGCTTCGCTTCCTCACACATGCGGACAACATCATCGACTGGCATTATGGTGCCGCCGCCCTCATAGGACAGGAGTGTGTCCTCGATCTTGCGGCGATCCCGGGTCCACTTGGAGATGCGACTACCCACAGAGAAGTTAATTGCAGCAACGCGGCAGCCACGAGAGAATGCGAAGTTCATTGCTCCCAAGGCAGAGATTAGTGCGAGGTGGTACTCGCCAGACAGAGCAGTACGACTCATTGACCAAGTCATCGAGCCACTGGAATCGATGACTAACAAGAGATCGGGAGGGGACACTGACTCGACAGTCGAGAAGGACTCGACCCTTAACCATTGACGAGTGGACATGTTTGGAATGAGGACAGGGAATGCCTGTAGTGACTGAACAATATCCAGCTCTTCAATTGGGTCTCCAAGGCGCCAGAGCTGAGGTGTGAGAGGAGTAGCTCCGGAGGGACGACGCTCGTGAATATCAAAACGGATGAGGTGTCGAACCTTGGCCCGATACCAGAACCGTGTCCAGTCACGACCCCGTGTACCCGCGCCCAAGAGGACCAACACGGCTCTCAGGTCCTCCAGGGTACCGCCACGAGCCTCAATATCAATCGCGAGTCGCTCAAGCTCCTCATCCATGTCTCTGTCGGGTGACGCACTCATGCACCTTCGTGCAACATCACCATTTCGAACCTCAACTGGACTACCCATCACTGCATCGACGTCGAGGGGAAACATCACCACACGCTCGTCGTCCCTATCCTTATCGAACTCGTCAGCATCGCGCGACTCAATCCCAACACCAGTGCCTGCCAATTCTTCACCAGCAGGCGGTTGCCACTTGGCAAGAATCTTTGCAATCTTCTCAACAGCATTGGGCCATCGTTGTTCCTTGTCCCTGTACTTCTTGATAATGTCTACAATGGCATCCGCAGACTCATAGATCTCAGGCGCGATCTTGACGGATGGGGGAACGGGAAAGCCCCACATCGAACGATAACAGGAGACGATGAGCAGCCAGAGGTCCGAGTGCATTTCACCGCGCATTGCCGAGTCATGGATGGATGCCAGGATTCGGTCATGAGTGAGTCGTGGGAACCGTTTCAAAAGAAGAGAGTCCACAATGAGGTCGGCAAAGAGGTTGCAGGCGAACATCGCGGTTGCATCATTGACATGGCGTCTGGCACGTGAAAACATCATCCCACTGGTCACAGTATCGTAGGGGCAGACGAGATAGTGTTGCAACTCGTGGTGACACACTGAACGCAGAAATGGCACGGCCTCACTTGCGTCCATGTAGTGGGGGACTCCAGCAGTATTGACATGAATCGTCCAAGTCTTGTCATCAATATAGAAGAAACTCGCTGCGTCATCATCATGCTCAAACACGGGATCTGGGAGTGGTGGTGTGTAGAAGTCCGAGAGAGCCTGAGCCCAGGCAATCCTAGCCGCATCAACCAGGTCACTGCGACCAGACGAGGGCTGCGACAACGTCATGACTCACTTCAGCTCCGACTCAATCATCTTCTTGAGCTCAACGGCACTGGCACCACCCGAGACCTCAAGGAAGACCGCTGAGTCTGGAGAGTTGCCTGTCACATAGATGACGAGTGTCAGGTGGTCGGTCCGTACAACACGACGCTTAGGTGGATGCAGTGTTTCTTTCAGGATGGGGGTCATCCGCGGATACTTCATACTGATTGACGTCCAGAGTTCCTGCCAGGTCTCGAATGTCAGTGTGAACTGCGTGAGGGTCAGTCTATGTAGTGCCTCGGAGATACGACCAATCAGCCTGCTTCGATTTGGAACTGTTACATCGGTCATCAGCTTGTCAAGCAGTCTCGAGAGTTCTAAGACATTGCGCTCATCGATTGCCTTGTCAACTCTCTGGACGATCTTTTTGTAACCGGATCTTGTGAGATTCTTTGCCAGTTCAACATAGTCTATTTGCACAATGAGGTCGCTCTTGGCCATCTCCTTGAGCTCTTCAATCTCTTTCTTGGTTGCACTACCACTCTTGAGATGCGCCAGAATCTTCAAGGCCGGCTCCCGTGAGGCAAAGCGAGTGGTAGCAAGATCTACAAGTCGCTGAGTGAACTTGTATCGGTCACCATAGAAGGGTGGCTTTGAGAGTTCATCGCGAGTGTAGACAGTGCGATGCCAGAACACCAGTGGAGCAATGGACTTCACAATCTCGACCGAGACCTCACTGGCACCGACCAACCAAGCGACTGCCTTACTGTAGCGATTCAGGTCCTTCGCCGCACGAACGCTCAGCGGAATCACGACCTTGTTGCACACGCTCTTTGCCGTGTTGTAGTGGCAGCCATCACAGAGTCCCGACTCGACCGTGAGCTCTTGGGCCTGACTCTTGTCCACTCGCACACAAGCACCGAACTCTCTGATGAGTGCGCGAATGTATTCGGAGGCCTCATCAGATACAGGTACTTTGTCTGCAAGGTTCCAGATTGTGAGCAGGTCCTCCTCTTTCAGGAGAGCGGGCACTTGCCACAGCTCATCATAACCGAAGAGACGCTCGTCACGGGTGGCGAGGATGGTCTCCAGGTCGCTGACAGTCGGCATCGTGATTGGAACAGCAAGACCGAACCTATCCAGAAATGGAGGCGCAAGATCAAAGGTGCCCGAGTCTGTCGGATTCATGGTTGCATAGAGACAGAACTCCTCACACCGCTTGACCGAGTCATAGTACTTCAGTTCTCCCTCTGCAAGCATGGAGAGGAGAATGTTCTGTGCATGGGGTGTGAGCCGATTGATCTCGTCAATGATCTTCCAGAAGTCGGTGACGAACTTTCGCCAGACGACGACTTCCACGCCCTCCTTCATCAACGGTCCGGGTCTCAGTGTGGCAACCATCTTCTCCTCGGTCATCTGTGGGTGACCTCTGAGTATTCCGTCCTCTATCTCGCTGATACTCTTCCCCGTCATGATTCGGCCCAGGAGTTTGATGAGAGTGGTCTTTCCGCCGCCATGACCACCAACCAAAAGCATTGCCGAGCGAGGAACAAGGGCATTGATCACACATGAACCGATGATTAGTGGCAGACGAATATTGGAGAGGCGGGAACCCCCAGATGAGGAACGAAATCGAATCTGCAGGTCACTGGAGTGAACAAAGTGCCCGTGGCTCTCAACGGTCGTGATCAC
>JAGSHP010000140.1 GCA_029855925.1 Candidatus Thorarchaeota archaeon
ACCTTCAGAATGTCCACGTACGTGATCTCATGTGGGTCGAACTCAATCTGAACCACTTCTGCATGTCCTGTCTTTCCGGTTTCAACTTCCTCGAATGTAGGGTCCTTAATGTGGCTTCCTGCGTAACCCGGTGTAACACTCTTGACTCCTTTGAATAATCGGTAGACCGCCTCTACAAGCCAGAAACGGCCGGCACCTAATGTTGCTACTTCCATGTTGTCCCCTTGACCTTTGTTAGATTCAATCTCTCATGGGGTTGTCATCGGTTATAACTTTAAGCGAATCGGCTCTAGACGCGTAGAAGGTCGTCCATTCCCACATTCGGTGATTCACCGAACTAGCAAATGCTCAAACTCCTTCTCAAACTTGGCGACCTTTGGGTCGATTACGAGCCGACAATAGGGCTGACTGTGGTTCCGACTGAAATAGTCGTGATGGTACTCCTCCGCCGGATAGAAGTTCGTGAAGGGGGCGATCTCAGTGACAATTGGTCTCGAATACCTCTTGCTGAGCACCAGCTCGCCCTTGATGCGTTCCGCAGTCTCTCTCTGCTGGTCACTGTGGTAGAATATCACCGACCTGTACTGGGGACCTATGTCGTTTCCCTGACGGTTCAGTGTTGTGGGATCATGAATTCGAAAGAACACGCTCAGAAGTTCCTCAAACGTGATATCCTCGGGGTCAAATTCGATCTGGCATACCTCTGCATGGCCAGTTGTGCCTGTTGAGACCTCCTCATATGAGGGATTCTCGACGTTACCTCCGGCATACCCGGATGTGACCTGTTTGACACCCCTCAGCCTCTTGTAGATTGCCTCCACACACCAGAAGCAACCTGCACCGAGTGTTGTAATTTCCATGCCTCACTTGTATGCATCTCTCCACTTTAGTGATTGGTATTAGGCGCTGAGAGGCGAGGCACGCCCTGCACTCGGTGACCATCCAAGTCCTTAAGGCTTAAGTCAATCCAAGAATGATGTCGTGCGAGGAATGAACATGTCCGAGAAGAGGTCGAATAAGGTCATTGCCGAACTCGTGATCGCTCCTTTTGGAGTAGGTACTAGCCTGAGCAAATACGTTCGGAAATCGGTAGCGGTGATAGACAGGTTTCCGGGGATACGCGTCCAACACACGCCTATGAGTTCCATTGTGGAGGCCGACTCCATCGACCAGATCCTGAAGGTCACAAAGGCTGCCCATGAGGCAATGTTTGAGGCTGGTGCGGAACGGGTCTCCACCTTGCTGCGAATCGACGATAGGCGCGACAAGCCAAGAAGAATGGAGGATAAGGTCCGGGCAATCTCATGATCGTCATTTGGATGACGCGGACCAGAGATTATATGACTCGGCTCATCCATTAGTATAGTGATGACGATGACTATGGATGAGATTACGGACTTTCTTGAGGCTCACATGGATGATGCGATAGAGGACCTCAAGAGACTGGTACGGATACCGTCGGTGGCGGCGAAGGGCGAGCACATGGACGAGGCTGCGGACCTTGTGGCGCAGATGTTCGAGTCAGCAGGAATGAAGGCTCAAGTTCATCCCACCTCTGGGGCATCGGTCGTGACAGCTGAGTGGGATGTTGGAGCATCCAAGACTCTACTCTTCTACGACCATTACGATGTGCAGCCAGCTGAACCACTCGACCTGTGGGAGAGCCCACCATTCGAGCCTGAGATTCGAGAGGGTCGCATCTACGGACGTGGAGTCT
>JAGSHP010000069.1 GCA_029855925.1 Candidatus Thorarchaeota archaeon
ACGTACATGAACGCATCTTCCAGTCTATTGCACCATCAATTCATGGACATAACTTAATCAAAGAGTCAATTGCATTGCTTCTCTTTGGTGGCGTTGGAAAGGTCCTACCTGATGGAACGCGTCTCAGAGGGCGTTCGAATATTCTTATTATCGGGGACCCTGGTACCGGGAAGAGTCAGATTTTGAAGTTCGTTTCTCGACTTGCTCAGCGTGGACTCTACACGTCTGGAAAGGGTACCACAGCCGCAGGGCTAACCGCCGCAGTTGTTAGAGACGTTGATACTGGGGCCATGACCCTTGAAGCAGGTGCACTTGTTCTTGCAGATCAAGGAATTGCATGCATTGATGAATTTGACAAGATGGATCCAAATGACCGAACTGCCATACATGAGGCCATGGAACAGCATACAGTGAGTATAGCTAAAGCTGGAATTGTGGCCACCCTCAATGCACGGACCTCAATATTAGCTGCCGCTAATCCCACTCTTGGACGCTATGAATCATCTCTTTCAATACAAGATAACATCAAGTTACCCTTTACCATCCTCTCCCGTTTCGACCTCATCTGGATTCTTGTGGATACCGTTGAATCACAAAAGGACCGGGAACTCGCCCAATTCATTCTTGGAATGCACAAACGGCAGAAGACTCCGGTTCAGGAGGAGATTGCAACAGTACATCCCGACTTTCTCAAGAAGTATATTGCATATGCCTCACGAGAGAATCCGATACTGACAACCGAGGCAGCTGAAGTCATAGAGAACTTCTACGTGGACCTTCGAAAGAATGCTGAGGATGGCACCTCCCCTGTGCCAATCACTGCCCGACAGCTCGAGTCGCTTGTGCGTCTTGCTGAGGCGCGGGCACGAATGGCACTACGTCCTAAAGTCACACGTGCGGATGCTGAGGCTGCAGTTCATCTCATGGAACAATCGCTTCGTATGGTCGCATTCGATAGCGCCACCGGAAAGTTCGATATTGATCGCCTTGTTTCCAAGATGAGTGCTTCTCAACGAAACCTTTCGGATGTAATTCTAAAGACCATGAGAGAGTTCGAGTCGGAGGGGCGTCAAACGGTGAGTGAGGAGGAGCTGATTCAGAGAGTGACCTCGACTGGTATCCCCCGAGAACGGGTGGAGGAGACCATTGAAAAATTACTGGCGGAGGGAATCCTCTTCAACCCTCGTGAAGGAAAGCTCAAACGTGCTCAGACCTAGCGTCATGTGATTAGGTGCGAAATTATGCATATTGAAGAGCTCCCACTCGATAGACGACTAATCTCCATCATCAAGGATAATGGTGTGGACATACTATTTCCCACTCAAAAGGCCGCCTTTGAAACCCAGGTCTTGAGCGGCAAAAATCTTGTATTAGGTGTTCCAACTAGCGCCGGAAAAACGCTTGTGTCTGAGGTATGTATGCTAAAGGCGATATCAGAGGGTCGTGGCAAGGCTCTATACCTAGCACCACTAAGATCACTGGCCCGCGAGAAATATGAGGAATTCAAAAAATACGCACCTCTTGGAATTGTGGTTTCACTGTCGATTGGAGACTACGACAGTTCTAACGGTAATTTTAATGAGTCTGACATAATTGTGTTAACAACCGAACGTGCGGACTCATTGATTCGCCACAAGCCTGACTGGTTGAAGGATGTATGCATAATTGTAGTTGACGAGATACACTTGGTCAATGACTCACACCGTGGACCAACATTGGAAATGGTCATTGCAAAGATCCGTCACTTACTACCATCCGCTCAAATAATCGCACTAAGTGCCACCATTTCCAATGCTGACGAGCTTGCTCAATGGCTTGACGCTGATCTTGTCAAGAGTAATTGGAGACCTGTCCCTCTACTAGAGGGCGTTCTTCTTGATGATACTATTCGATTCTCGGACGGGAGCAGCAAGACCATCTTACGAAGGAGCGCCAGTCCAGTATCCGATCTCGTTGTTGACACCATTGCTGAAGGTGGGCAAGCCCTTGTGTTTGTATCCAGTCGGCGTTCAACCATGTCGGTGGCAAGAACATTGAGCAGAGTCACACGTCTGGCACTTGATGCTCAGACACTACAGAAACTTGCAACAATAGCCAACCGGATTGCCAGAACACCATCTGTTCCTGAGGCTTCGAAGAAACTTGCTGAACTATTCAAGAGTGGTGTCGCGTTTCATCATGCTGGACTGACGAATCGAGAGAGGACTCTGGTTGAAGAGAGCTTCAAGGAGAACCTGCTAAAGGTCATTGTTGCAACTCCAACGTTGGCGGCAGGTGTGAATCTGCCCGCGCGGAGAACAATAATCCGAGATTATCGACGCTATGAATCCAGTCGTGGGAACTATCCCATACCGGTTCTTGAATACAAACAGATGGCCGGTAGGGCTGGGCGCCCCAAGTATGACAAGACTGGTGAGTCCATCCTCATAGCAAAGTCTGTTGAAGAGAGTGAGTTGCTGTTTGACAATTATGTACTTGCGGATTCTGAGGCAATTGAGTCAAGATTGGCTGATCCCGAAGCCATCCGTTTCCATCTGCTATCATCAATTGCCACAGGCATAACGCCGACTCGCGCGGACATCACTCAGCTCATCAGCAGAACCTTTTTCGGACTACAATTTTCACTTGGGCGTATTGCACAGCAAATAGACTCAGCGCTTGAGTTTCTTCATGATGGTAATCTTATCAGCTCAGATGGGCATGAAACGTTTTCACCCACATCATTTGGATCCAGAGTATCGCGCCTCTATATATCCCCAAGCACAGCCATTCTATTTCGTGACTCGCTGAGAGATAACGTAACCAGTTCCCTTCTAGGATTGTTGCATCTGATATGTCATTCACCAGATCAACCTACTACGTACGTCCAGCGAAAGGAATTAGAGGACTATGACTATTTTGTACAGAATCACCTTGACGATTTACTGTTCGATCCCCCTGACAGCTGGAATGAACCATTTGCATA
>JAGSHP010000452.1 GCA_029855925.1 Candidatus Thorarchaeota archaeon
ACATCGAGAAGACGGTCAGAGAGATGAGGATGCTGGTCGAGGGACTGGAGTGAGATAGGATGAAATTCTTTATAGACACAGCAAACGTCGAAGCAATTCGCAGAGCTCATGAAAGAGGTATGGTCGATGGTGTGACCACCAACCCCAGCCTTGTTGCCAAAGAGGGGCGCGACTTCAGACAGATAGTTGATGAGATAGCTTCCTTTGTGAAGGGTCCTATCAGCCTTGAGGTGGTCAGTGAAGACGCCGAGGGCATGATGAAGGAGGCCCGCGAGCTCAACACCTGGATCGATAATGCAGCCATCAAGATTCCCATGACCTGGGAGGGGTTGAAGGCGGTCCGAATGTGCGCAGACGAGGGCATCAAGACCAACGTGACGCTCGTCTTCAGTCCGAATCAGGCGCTTCTTGCTGCAAAGGCAGGCGCGACCTTCGTATCCCCGTTCATTGGAAGACTCGATGACGTTGGTCACATCGGAATGGAACTTGTCGAATCGATCGTGCAGATCTATTCGAACTACGGTTTTGACACAGAGGTCATAGTGGCGAGCATACGACACCCGGTCCATGTCTATGAGGCTGCCATGATCGGTGCGCACATAGCCACGATCCCACCCGCGGTTCTTGACAAGATGGTGAATCATCCACTCACTGATGTTGGAATCAAGAGATTTCTCGCCGACTGGGAAAAGGTCAAGAAGAAGTGAGTTGCGCAGCGAATCATGCCGTCATGTCCGCACACGCTAGAACCAACCCTTATCTACAGTAGATATCGATATATGCATGGGCAGTTGTGTCTTTAGTGTGCGTCAGATGAAGCTCGAAGCAGATCTTGTTGTCTTCAACGGCAACGTCATCACAATGGACTCCAACAGTCCTAGTGCCACTGCTATAGCAGTGAAGAACTTCAAGTTTCTGCTAGTGGGATCTGACAACGATGTTCTGGAACTGCTCCAATCTGCAAAGAGAGTGATTGACCTTGGGGGGAACACCGTAGTCCCAGGATTTGTCGATGCTCACACCCACATAACACACGCAGGCCTGCGAAAGTCGCATGTCAATCTCTCTGGGGCGAAGTCGCTTGAAGAGGCACAACAGGCTCTCAGGCGTGCTGCGGAAGAGAAGGCCCCGGGTGAGTGGATTCGGGGGTACGGATGGGACGAGAGCAAGTGGCCCGTGAGGGAGTATCCCACCAAGAAGGACCTGGACGAGGTCTCGACGAAACACCCCATCGCGATAGACCGAATGGATGAACATCTGACATCGATGAACACACTCGCAATTGAGAGGCTTGGGATCCCACTAGACCAAGAAGGGGCTCTGAAAGACCGAAAGGGGAGACCCCTTGGCATCTTCAGAGATATCCCAGACCTCTACTCGAAGCTGCAACCATCCCAGAGCGAGATCAAGAGGGCAGTGCTAGACGGAGCACGAATTGCAACGCTCCATGGAATTACCACGGTCGTAGACAATACTCGAACCGAGTTTATCAGACAGATAGCGGAGTGCGAACAGGACAGAACACTGACCGCACGGTTCATACCTAACCCGCCAGCTAACGCAATGAAACACATGATCGGACTAGGGCTCACCTCAGGCCTTGGAGGCCCAATGTTTAGAATAGGCGGTGTGAAGAGTTTCATTGACGGCTCTATCGGGGCCCGAACGGCAGCCCTCTTTGATGACTACACCGACGACAAGGGGAATTCTGGCAAGCTATTCACTGACGAGAAGAAGTTCACGCGCTTTGTCAAGAAGGCAATCGACAACGGCATACAGACGGTCACTCACGCAATCGGAGACCGAGCAATAGAACTCCTGCTCAGGGCATTCGAGAGTCTTGATGAAAGGCGTCTGGCTCTTGTCCGACAGCGACGCCACAGGATTGAACATGCGGAGATGATGAACACCGAGCAGATCAGACGTGCCGTGTCGCTTGGACTGATTCTGTCAATGCAGCCCAACTTTGTGGGTCAGTGGCAGGGCAGGGGTGGTCTGTACGAGGAGCGACTCGGTGAGGAGAGAACCTCGTGGATGAACATGTTTCGCGTCGCGCTGGACAATGGGGCGCACCTCTGCTTTGGTTCCGATGGCATGCCGTATGGACCCATCTATGGGATCTGGTCCGCAGTGACACATCATAATCCTAATGTCAGAATCTCCGTTGAGGAGGCGTTGAGATGCTACACCATGGAGGGTGCCTACTCGGTCTTCATGGAGAGGAACATCGGTAGCATCACGGTCGGTAAGAGGGCTGACTTTGTTGTCCTGTCCGAAGACATCACTAAGGTGAAGCCTGAGCAGATACGCGACATTCAGG
>JAGSHP010000044.1 GCA_029855925.1 Candidatus Thorarchaeota archaeon
ATCTACGACATTCTGAAAGAGAACGAGAACTTTGGCCTTCCGAACTTTGTGACTTCGGACGCTGTGCTTCATGCGTTTCACGTTCTCTACGATCTGGCTCTGAGACAGGCGGAGGTCTATTCCTTCTGGGACCTGCTTGGAAATGTCACACTGATGATGCTTGACTCCTCAATTGATCAGTACAATGCCGCGCCACCGGGTAGATGGCAAGATGCCGCCCTCCGCAACGTCATCTACTTCTCTGTAGCCGCATACCTACTTGACAATACCACGACCATTCTCCCTGAGGCACAGGCCGAGGTGAACAAGGTCCTCACTCTTATCGAAGACCACTCCCTCATGACGGACGACTGGTTCATGGGTTACAAGGAGGACTTCACTCAGTACGTCCCGCGGGGACACTATACCCGGAGCTACAGATTGGGGCAGTTCTTCATTGCTATGATGTGGTATGGTCGGATCGGTCTTCGGCTCTGTCCCAGCGGCTCACTCACCGACAACGAAAAGGGCATGGACGAGACCGCCCAGGCAATCCTGATGGTACTCGCACTCAAGAACCCGGTTCCCGGCTTCGGTCCGAATGTTGATGGCTACGCCCTCTGGGAGGCAATCTATTATCCGACTACGTTTTTCGTGGGCGAGGCGGACGACCTTCTTCCAACAGAGTATCTCGATCTCATCAACAGGACCTACGGGCCAGATCCAAGCTTCAGCACGCTTGCGGATGATGCTCTGCTCTCTCAATTCATCGAGGCAGCACTGGAGCTGCGGTCGCCCCAGATTCTCTCAAGTGTCCTTGGCGATTCTGAACACATGAATCAGACAATGGGTCTCAGATTCATGGGGCAACGGTACATCCCTGACAGTTACATTCTCTCACAGCTGGTCTACTCTCACGTCTACGACAGGTTCATACCCAAGGGACTGGACGTAATGGCAGCACTTGGGTCTGAGCGTGCATGGGAGCTTCTTGAAGAGGATAAGAAGTACCCCCACTACGTTGAACAGATGGAGATGTTACGCAATAAGATCGGGAACCTCACTGCTGAGACCTGGACGTCCAACTTGTACTATCTGTGGCTGTACAGTCTATACCCACTTCTCGAACAACCAACTGAGAACTACCCGCTCTTCATGCAGAGCCAGGCATGGGTCGACAAGCAGTTGATGACGGCACTGGCCTCATGGACGGAGCTGCGGCATGATACGATTCTCTATGCCAAACAGTCCTATGGCAGGCTCACCTCTGCAGGCGAGACCGTCAACGGCTATGTCGAGCCAGTGCCCAAGCTGTATGGGCGTCTCGCATCGCTCTGCAACATGATGCTGACAGGTCTTGACAAACGAGACCTCATTCTGCAAGACATGTCCACGCGGCTCTCACTGTTTCGCGAGTTTCTCCTTGACATGCGAGAGATCTCTATCAAGGAGCTTGCCGGAGACGAACTCAATGCAACTGACCTACTCAAGATAAGTGAGAGCGGTGAGACCCTAGAGACCATAGCCATGTTGCCTGATGATGATCTGCTGGTCAACGGTGCTGACGAACAGATGGCACTGGTCGCGGATGTCCACACAGACCCGAACTCGGGGTTGGTACTCGAGGAGGCGGTAGGAAATCCGATGTTGATCTACGTCGTCGTGTCGGTCAACGGTCACATCGTCCTCACTCGCGGAGGGACCTTCTCATACTACGAGTTCACTCATCCGGCCAGTGATCGGCTCACGGACGAGGCATGGATTGGAATGCTGGATACACAGACTGCTCCACCAATGCCATCATGGACTGAGAGCTTTGTTGCGGAACAGAGTTCGTCGACTCAGCAGACCTTTCTCGTACTAGACAAATGGAAAAGGTAAGTGATCGGGGGATGAGTCTGAGGTGGGCCTCAGGCTCTCCTCCCGTCTTTTACAATCGCGCTCACGCATCGAGTTTCTTGCGTGAAGTAGTAGATTGAGCAATCATTCCTTGATCATTTTGCCGACCCGCACAACGAGGCGACCGAGCTCTGTGATAGCCTGCTCAGGAACTTCTCCCCTTACAGATATTGGCGTCTTAAGGCCTCTTGCAAGTATCTGAAGTATCTTGCTTCTCCGTATGGCCCTCCTATCAGGGTAGGAGGCGAGTAGCTCCTTCGTTGTCGACAACTCATTGGCGATGTATTGCCTCAGGACGGTCTTGAAGACCTCATAATGACCAAGATTGCTCTTGATGATATCTGCGAGGAGCCCCTCAGGGACAAAGTGTCCGATTGCCCATTCACAGAGTGTTTCAGAGATCTTAACCCTGAACTGGACGACGTTGTCAACTGACCTTGCAATCTTCGCAATCATCTTGAGGCGCTCTCTCTCGTTGCGCATGAGACTGATGAGACGTTGAAACTCTGGTCCTTCGTTCTGGGCTATCTGCCGAGCAAGTTCAGCGACTGCATGGGTCATTCGACGGGATGCTATGCGGAGTACACTGTGAAACTCAGAGTACTTCTTCTCGGACATGCCAGAGGACCCCAGGTGTCGTATGGATAACAATGCTCGCTCCAATGCTTGGCTCCCGTACACAAAGGAGTGATCACGGCACGCTTGGACTGCGGCGGATATCTCCCCAGCCCTCACAACGCCTACATGTGCAAAGTCCTGTAACATGTTCCAGGGGAGAACATTTGAGATGATCTTGGTTCCGTTCAGAACCAGCCTGACAGCCTGGTCTGGAAAGAGTATCTCCGTGGGGCGGACGATGCGTTCCAGCTTACTGCCTCTCTGTGAAAGG
>JAGSHP010000098.1 GCA_029855925.1 Candidatus Thorarchaeota archaeon
AGTTTGAGCAGAAAAAGAATATCAATCATGATCATCTTGTACTATCACCCCAGTAGTGTGAGTACGGCCCCATAGACCTCAAGTGCCATAACAACATTGAATGTAGGAAACACCGCCACAAGCAAGAGAGCCAGAAGCAGCCCGTACACACCGTGTTTTTTTGCAGTTGCAACAACATACTGAAGGATCTCAAGACCGCCAGTTGCACAGGCGATGGTGGCAATAGCAATGACAAGCATTTTGACTGCCATGATGATATAGATCCCACTCACTCCAAGAAACACGGGAATGGGGATGGTTCCTCCAATGCCCAAGAAGCTTCCCTCAATAGGCACCAAAAAGACCACGTCCATTGTAAACAAATAGCCACATCGCGTGATGAAGTACGAGTGGATCATAAGAATGGCCCCGATACTAAAGAGGCCCCACAGATAGCCTTTGGCAATGGCCTTGAACATTGTCTCCTTGTTGCTCAGTTGTATGATGAGCTGCAGGATGATATTACTGCATGAGATCAGCATGGTGAGATAGACACCGATAATCATGAACGGGACCATGGCAAAGACTGTCCAAACATCGCCGGCAAGGACTACACCAGCCACAATAAGGAGTGGAAGGGCGGTTTCAAGAGCAAGCCAGCTCATAACAAAGAGCGCAATGCTCTTGTGAGGAAGATTCAGCATCCCGAAGAGTGCACTAAACTGGGACTTGATGATTGACGAGGAGGCCTGCCATTGTAGGGGGGCTCGTTGTGACCTTGTGAACTGCCGCCCAATGGATTGGGCGACCGTATCAAATCTACTATTCTTCGAGTCTTCAGTCATGAACTATCCCTCCGCCTTAAGTAATGCAACATGCTGTGTGAGGATGTACATCATGAGAATTGTCAACGCAATTGAGAACAATGGGAGAAAGATGGCAAAGAGACGACCGTACACTCCCTTGTTTGTCAGCTCAACCTCCAGTTGTTCTCGCAACTCAACAAGGACATCATTGGCAAGGAACATGAATGGGACAATGCTGAAGAGCAAAATGACGATGATGAACGGGGTCGGAAGTGATGAGGCATCCGCCATTCCTCCTGATCCTGCATCGATAGTCTCAACGGATTTGATCTGGATGAGTAGGCTGCTCTCAATATCGAGCTTGGCATATTCCTCGGAAAGAATGAATGACTCGGTGCCAAGAAACCGGACAGTACACAGTTGACTCCCCTGATCACTAATCACGTATCTACCGAGTATCAGGTCGTAGCTCGCTTGCACCGATGATGAACTATTCACGGCCCAGACATGCAGTTGATTGCCCACATCCAAAGAATGATTGAATGTGAGATAGAATGATATGACAAATGTTGAGTTGTACTCCTCCAGTGTGATCAATGCCTGTTGCTTGGCACTAAGGAAGAAGACTTTGTTATAGGCATGCACATCCGGAATGGTCATCAGAACGCATACCAGAACAAAAAAGACGGCCGTCCGCAAGACATGCGAACGACCGCGATGCCGTGATCTCATTGTCCCCATCACCACATTGAAAATCAGAACAGGTCCATGACAATCTGTGTGAAGAGGCAGAAGGACAGGTAGCAGACTGTGATGAGCAGAAGTGGTAGGAACACTTGCAGCAATGCGCCGTAGACGCGATAGCGTAGTCCTGTGTTCTGGTAGTAGTTGTTCTGTGTCAGCTCCGCATCAATCGCCTCAATCAGATTCTTTGATCTGGTGGGGACTGTTGTGATGATCTCGTAGATAAGCCAGACCTGCATCGCATTCATCGCAAGTCCGATAAACAACTGAATCAGCCCTTGCGTTAGAAGACTGGCAGGTCCCAAGAGGAAATTCACAATATCACTACTTGGCATACAATCACCACGACATAATAGGCCACACTTTACTTAAGTCTATGGCTATTAGTTTCGGTTATTTGTACAATAAATGTTGACGAAATGCTCACAAAAGATATATTTTCTTGGACAACTGCCAATATCTACGAGTGAAAAATGGACAAAGTACCAATAGAGATTGGCGAAATGCTCAAGGAATTAAGATACTGCATCCGACCCAGTGCCGTCCTGTTGGCACGCAGGTTGAATATTCCCAGATCAACGGCGCATCATCGGATCAAGCAAATCGAGACGCAGGGACATGTCCGCGGCTATCTTCCGATTCTCAATACACAAGGACTACCGACCTATCTCATGCAAATTCGAATCAATAGAGAAGACTTCCTCTTTGATGAGGACAGTATGAACACACTGGGTCGAATCAAGGAATACCTGAAACAGTGCCAAGGGTTTGCGTTGCTTGCGACATATTGGACGGAGGACAAACAGCAGATACTTTTGAGCAGTGTGATATTCTGTTATGACTCGATTCAAAAAATATTGGATGATTTGTGTCAGCAACTGAGCATTGATCATGAGAACATTGAATATTTTTCGGTGCAAGCCGAGGGAATCCCTGACTTTGGCCCGGGAACATTCTCACAGGGGGAGATAAGAAATGAGACTGACTGATGTGTTGGTCGAAGGTGTCAATTTACTCACCATTCCACTGCGATTGGAGTTTCGAGCACTACATCAGGTTCTGGAAGACTTGGACTCTGATGTTCTTCTACTGCATTCCAAGGATATCGGGTCTCTCAAGAAGGATGGACTCTCCAGATTGGACCTGACCGGCCATGCAGAACTGAAGACACAGGCACTTCGCAGAAGTATCTCCCTGTCGGACATTCCGGATCCCTCCGACATCGCTAAACTTCTAAGTACGCTGCGAACAGTCAACAAAGCGGCACAAAAGAACTATATTGTCTGGTGGAGCCCATCGGACCTTCTGCTTCATTCAATGAGTGATCTTGAGATTGCAAAAAGCCTGCGACTGATCAATAGCTCCTTTTCCATCAAATTTCTTGCCATTGTCATGAGGGATGTGCATTCTCACTTGGAGTTCCTCGCACTGGCATCGAATAGTTGGATCGATATGCACGAGCACGACCACAAAATCATTTTTGAAGTGATCAAACATTACGACCATTCCATGGAGGGAAAGACATTTGGGAACGAAACGATGTAGCACCGGGATAACCGAGTTGGACACACTTCTCGTTGGAGGTATTCCGCGGGGCCGTACCATTCTAGTGGAGGGCGAACCGGGGACCGGGAAGACCATTCTTGCACTGCATTTCATTATGGCGGGCCTTCTTCAGAGCAAGCCACCAGAACCGGCAATCTTTGTGTGCCTAGATGAGAACCCGGCGCACCTGTTCAAAGAGGCTCTTGCCTTTGGGTGGAATCTCCAGAAATTTCTGGACATCAAGATGCTCACTGTGATCGATGCCTACAGTGGAAGACTCGGACTGCCACCAACATTACCGAACGGTGTGCCCGTGGGCAAATTCTCCGTAGGTGCAGTGATCGACCGTATCAGGGAAGTGGCAGACCGTCACCATGCCAAACGCCTTGTCATTGATTCTTTTACTGCACTCATTGATGGGGATAACACACCACGCAAGACCATTCTCACTCTTGCAGCCATGTTGGAACGACTCCAACTTACCTCTCTCCTGACCGCGGAGTTAGAACATTATAACCGCTCAGTAGAGCGATATGCCGCTCACGGGGTCATTCGCCTTGAGTATGAGACCGATGGGCACAATGTGAAGCGAACTCTGTGGATC
>JAGSHP010000292.1 GCA_029855925.1 Candidatus Thorarchaeota archaeon
TATGATTGCGAGCCAGATGATTGTGTCGCCGATTGTTGCCACGAGAAAGTTGGTTCCTGTGGGGTCGAGCCACATCTGACCCAGCTTTGCCATCTTTATCAACGGAAAGATCAGGACTAGACCAAAGATCTGTTTCAGTCTGACGGCGTCAACTCTACACGCCAGAGTAGACCCTATTTGTCCGCCCCCGACCATTCCGATTCCAAGCAGAATGCCGTAGAGTATGTCAACCTGTCCATAGTAGAAGTTCAGTGCTGTACCAGCCGTTGTGGTGAAGATCATAGTGAACATAGATGTTGCAACAGCGGCATGCATCGGTAGGGCCATGACCACGCTGAGGACAGGAACAACAACGACGCCGCCTCCCAGTCCCAACAGTCCAGCAACCACACCGCCGCCATATGCCCCGACAAGTGCAGCGGTGAGTCTTCTCTTCGAGAGGGAGTCAAAGTCAAAGGAGAGAATCTGCGACGCCATGTCCGTCTTGCCCTTTCGTCGTGCGTTAAGCATCTTTAGTGCAATGGGAAACAATAGAATGGCGAAGATGTATCTCAGTATCATGTCGTCCGAGATGATCCCTTTCAACCATACTCCAGTCAACGATCCGGGAATCGTCGTCATTGCCAGAAAGAGACCCGCCTTGTACTGTGTAGGTCTTGGGGATTGTCGATAGTACGATACGCTGCTGGATATGGCAACAAAGAATGCCGCGACAAGGGCTGTTGCGGATGCCTCCTTTGGTCCGAACATGAATATTATGACGAGCAGAGGTGTGTTTATGATTCCGCCACCAATACCAAGCATAGAGGCGATGATGCCAACAAGCACTGCAAAGATGATTATTCCGATTGCGAGGGTGGGGTCCATCACGACCTGCATGAGATTTCACCAGCCAGCAGCCCTTCAACGAGGTAGTGAGGCTTAAAAGCAGTATCTTCTGGGCTATGAAGACAATGCGAGAGATGGGCTATTATATATAATATTGATTCTCTCTTCGTCTATGGTCAGTCAAAGGAATTTCTTATCCGCTTTTGTAGCGATCCCGGTAGTATCTCTTGTCTGGGCATAAGCGATTGGGGGAGTCGAGAACTAAGAAAGCTGAATGAGACCGCGCATCTGTCAAGATGAACGTCAATGGCCGAACGATCGAATCTAGGGCGTTGGACGACGCCCAATGTAATAGCATCCGCAGATCATGGTGGCCACACCGATGAAACTCATTATATAGAATGCGTTCTCAGCTAGCTCGTTGCCCGCCACAGCAGCGTGTAGTATTGCACCCGCAATCATCACGGACAGTCCTAACAATGCCACTATCTTGCCCGGCCTTGTATCATACTCCATGAACGGTAGTGGCTCTTCTTCCACAGTTCTCGTTGGTGGTTCAGGGATGTCGAGCTTCAGAAAGAATCGCGAATTGTCGTCCGAAAAGTGACCCTCCAAGATGCCCTCCTGGATCATCTCCTGAATTGTTGCTATCACTTCATCTTCTGCAAGTCCGATGTCCTCGCTCAGCAATTGAATGGCACTGATCTTCTTGACCTTGATGAGGTGTTTCAACTTCTCTTTGACATCGTTCAACGAGCATCGCCGCTCTGTTTCGTCTTGAAAATCAACTTAAACATAACGAACACATCATTCACTGACAAGTATGGCTGTGACATCTTCTATAGTCTGTGCAGTCCTATCGACGTCCGCCCTACTGTGGGCAAATGAAAGTGCACCAAGCCCGTGATATCCAAAGACTCCGCGCTCCATCAAGAGTGCCTGGAATAGGTCCAGTTTGTGATGGTCGGTTGCCTCGGCTATCTTTGTGCTAGTGAGCGGTTCCGTGATCTCGTGCTTCAACCATG
Source organism: Candidatus Thorarchaeota archaeon (assembly GCA_029855925.1). Lineage (GTDB taxonomy): Archaea > Asgardarchaeota > Thorarchaeia > Thorarchaeales > Thorarchaeaceae > B65-G9. The sequence continues at coordinate 1,854 of JAGSHP010000292.1, forward strand.
TGACGAAGATGATTGAGCCAGTCCCTGTTGCAATCGCTGGCGCGTTAGCTTCTTCGAACATCCTGTTGACCCTGTTTCGAAGCGATTCGCCCATCTCGTTCAGGCCCGAGTATCTTAGGTCTCGCAGTGCATCCATTACAGCGATTCCTGCAATCATCGTGAGCGGGTGACTTGAGAATGTGCCTCCACCGACCCACCGTCCCCCTTCGGCTCCGGGGCGGGCAAGTTCCATCACGTCCTCGCGCCCACCATATGCACCAAGCGGCATTCCACCTGCTGCAATCTTGCCCAA
>JAGSHP010000229.1 GCA_029855925.1 Candidatus Thorarchaeota archaeon
CATGGCAAATGATCCTCCCCTGATATTGGCTGATGAGCCCACGGCAAACCTTGATGACACAAGTGCTGCAATTGTTCGTGAGCGACTATTCGAGCTCAACAAGACGGGCAAGACCATAATCGTGATGACGCATGATGATAAGATTGCAACCCTCCCTGGTGTGAGACGGTTCCATATGGTTGATGGAGTGTTGAACAAGATTGAATGATCGCCAGGACTATGCCTCCACTGATCTAAGGCGCCGGCCATTCAAGACCGCCATCATGCTCGCCGGAATGACAATTGTCGTTGCCTTTACCAATTTTCTATTTCTCTTTGCAAACACTCTACTCGATGTGACCTTTTACCTGACCTCTGTAAATTTCATGGACACTCTGAGTATCTTCTTTGAGACCTTCATCTGGGCCATTCTGTTGCTTGTCCTAGTCCTTGGTGTGGTCATATTCTCGAGCATGATCTCCCTTGAGATGGTCAGCCGTAGGAAAGACATAGGGCTGATGAAGGCTATTGGCACATTGGTGGACACGGTCTTTGACCATTTCATGGCCCAATCTGTCATTCTTCTAGTCACGAGCATAGTCTTAGGGTCATCGCTTGGTGCGCTTCTCTATTTTCTGGGAATGCTCTGGCTCTCAAGTGTCGTTCCAAGCATTCAGTTTGCTCCAGTGTTTCCTATCTTTCCTGTGATATTTCTCGCAGTTCTCTATCTCTTTGTTGGGTATTTCGCGGCGCAGAAGCCAATCTACGATGCAGTTCATGAAGTCCCCATATCTACGCTTAACCCGGTCCTAGGAACGCGGGTGCGCAGGGTCGGCTATCTGGATTCGTTTGGTCTATCGTTTCGTCTTGCGACCAAGGCCACTGGGCGAAGACTCAGAGGGTCACGGCGAACACTACTGTCCTTGTTTCTGAGCATAACTCTGGCTTCAGTCCTGTGGATCGGTGGTGGCATCGTGCAGACAACCACAAGCTCGTACATCACCAGGTCCGTGGGAACGAACATTGTGGCAATTGGTACCCCTGATGTCCTGATTTCCTACAGGACTTCCTATACCTTGGGCAATGCGCCAGTAGAGAACGTGACACTCATCAATTCGACGACTCTAGTTCCCGATGGTCTCCTGAACGAGCTTCGTGGACTGCCAATTGTACACCATGTGGAAGAACGACTTGTCGAGTATTCGATGATTCATGAAGGCCCCGCAATAGTGTGGAACCCAACCCTCGAACAATGGGAACGAATCGGTCAGGACCGTGACGGTTTTGCATTGGTCATGGGGATAGATTGGGAGCACACGATATCTGACTGGTACTATGAGGGCGACCCGATAAATGAAACAAATCAGGCTTGGATAGGTGGTCGACTTGCGACAAGTACCTTTGAAGACCCACTGGTCCAGACACTGCAACTGCAGGGCGCGTCCCTGGCCATTAGGGGAATCGCCTTCGATGTCGCAAATAATGGTATGATGGCTCTGATGGACCTTCAGATGATGGAAACACTTTGGGAGGTCTCACAACCCAATCTTCTCCTCGTGCAGCTGAGCTATTCGAGCACAGATTCGGTCAAGCAGATTGTCCAGATAGCTCAACAGTACGGCCTGGATGCGCAACCACTGCAAGACGTTCTTGATACGGACATTCAAGCCATCAATTCGCTATGGCAGCTACTGCAGCCACTCTCCATAATGGCCCTTCTGAGCGCTTTTGTTGCATTGACGAATTATCTACTCGTGTCAGTATTCAGCAGATTTCGAGACTACGTCATTATGCGTTCCATTGGTGCCAAGCCGTCGTTCCTCGCTAAGACAATCATAGCAGAGGGAGTCCAAACGAGCTTCACTGCGGGGATTCCGGGGATGCTGACTGCAATTCTCCTGAGTCTCTATGCACTTGTGCCCGAGGCGGCAGTGCCATCACTGCTCTACCTTCCCCTATCAATCATCTTGATGATTGGTGCACTAGTTGTCGTAACGGTCCTTGCAGCCCTCCCGGTGTACCTGGTGTTCTCTAGCAGAATGGAATTCCGCGTCTCCGAGTTCCAGGTATGATGTGCCCCCCTCGGCAGTTCGCAATCCTCTTAAGACGTCAACTCCGCCTCAATTCCGAGGTGCAAAGATGCCTGACACACCCCAAGAAGAGGAGATCTCCATCCACTGGATTCAAGACGTTGTTGATAGAGTCCTTGAACGCGATGCTGATGAGTACCTGATGTCCGCGGGGAAAAGCCCCAGTGGACCCATCCACATTGGTTTTGTACGCGAACTGATCATCTCGGATGTCATCA
>JAGSHP010000154.1 GCA_029855925.1 Candidatus Thorarchaeota archaeon
AAGAAGACCTGTGCAGATGAGATGTTCGGGGCGGAATAAATATGTTTTCTGCACCAATTGATGAATGCGAGAGTCACAGAACGGCGATTGCAACCCATTGAATGTTCGCGTGGGAATGTAGATTTGATCAAAGATGCGGAGCGAGAGACCGCATGTCAATTGACAAAAGAGATGCATGAGTGAGAACTCGGCTCAGAGATGTGAAGTTGTGTGTTGATTTGCGACAAACCAATGTTTCCTTTCCCTTGGTAGGGGCGACTCAAACTACATGTCCGACTTCGTCTATTCTGTAATCGGTGATTCACTCATTCGCAGCCATGGCAGCATTCCCAGCGTGTAGAGTCACAGTGACGATCACGACAATGCCCACAAAGAGCAGAGAACCGAACACAGTGACCCACTCTACAATCGGCCCACCAACGACAAACTGCAGGACCACGCTGACTATATCAATTGCGATGCCATAGAGGGCAGCGACCTTGGAAAAGTCGGCATTGAGAAACAATGCGACATTGACCAATAACAATACGAACATGTTCAGAAGGAAGAATGTGGATGATGCAGTCATGTGAGGCTGACCAGTGTCCTCAGAATACACGCCAATCATGATCAGAGCGACTGCTGAAAGCAGTCCGAGAGTCTGCCCGAATATCAAGATGGTCCGGACCTTCCTGTTGGATCCGTACCACTCCCGCAGGCCAGTGAAGAACGGAAAGAGCGCAATGCCAGTGAGGATACAGCCCACATTGTAGAAGAAGCCACCAAATGGACTGTAATCATAGTCACCCAGTCTACTGAGATAATTTGTGGTTGGACCATAGGGCCCCGGGTATAGCGCCCAAGAGATCAGAGTGAACGCGCAATAGAATACGATTGTAAACACACCGCCGATGACGAGTAGAGAGGGTCTGCGTCTGAACGCTCCAAGCATGTAAGCACCGCCCAAACGAGTTGCGACCCCTGCTATAAGTTCTATCCGGATGAATACCTGTAGCAAGAGCGTCTCCCGCTGACGGCTTGATTCCAAGGAGGTCCCGGACCCCCATGGTAAAAAAAAGAGGAGGGGGTGGGGAGCTATAGCATCCCCGACCAGATCCGATAGACCTCTGCCCAGAGAAAGGAACAGCCCAAGATCCCAAGTACGAGAGTGAAGACGTTGTTGATGTCGTAGGACAGACCGACAGTCGCGAGGTAGAAGACAAAGACACTGGTGAACATCACTGCATAGAAGAGGGTCCGTGGAACGACTCGCTCTCGCAGGAACAGGAAGTTGTCAAGGTAGCCGAGATTCGCATGCGGGTCAACACGGTACTCCCCATGCGGATTCTTTTCCAAGAAGCCGCGGTCGGTCAACTTGTCGAGATGATACATTGCCACACTCGGACTACTCAGCCCCATGCGTCGCGCAAGTTCTCTTGGACCAATGTACGACTTGATGCCCATCAATGTGATGAGCACGCTCCAAGTCGTGGAACCCAAGTCAAGGAGCAGTGCTCTATCGTCTGTCTTCTTACCTGTAGCCAACGTTCTTCCCTCATTACTCACTCTTGCCTGTTCTATATCTCTTGTGTAGATGACGAAGGCTCCACGTGACGAGTGACAGCACAGCAAGGTAGGCTCCAATGTGGAGGGTCATGAATGGTCCAACATAGATGAAGGCAGGCGTCATCAAGCCAATGGTCATGACTGGAGCCAGCACCGAGTAGATTACGACGGGAGAGGTGCTCCAAGGAGTGTCTGTTCGCAGAGAGTGCATGAGCCCAAGAACAGGCAGCCACAGCCCAGCGACTCCAATGGCAAGGTAGGGCCAGAGAGGCATATTGATGCTGAGTATGGTACTGCCTCCGCTCCATATGAGCACGATGGCAAGACCCATGAATCCAACATAGTTCATCGTGGCTGTCGAGAATGAGTCAGCAACTCGTGTGGTAATCTGAAACCAAGGGCACATGGTACTGGCGAATAACAGGATGACAGAGATCACACGAGGGTCGTCGCGTATTCTGTGCCAAAGACTGAGTTCCGAGTTTCGCCAGAGCGTTATCATCGCAATCAGGAAGACCGCTCCGAAGATGGTCTCCACGATCATTCCGCCCACTGAGAGAGACCATCCATCCACCTGCAGAAAGGAGAGGCGAATAGTGAGTTCAAGGTTCGAAATACCGCTGATGGGCTGCTCATATGTTAGACTGTCAAGATCACCTGTGAAGACCGATTCCATTGATTCACACTTGAAGATGAGATCGCCGTCGAAGGCAGGTAGATACACACTCGTAGATGGTGAGGAGTAGAGGTCGTTCAGTCGATAGTAGTAGAGGTACGAGTAATCCAGACCGGTGGACTCTATCGTGTGAATCATAGACTTCGCGTCTCTGAAATAGACGTCAAGTGAAACCCATGGCACGCTTGGGGAGAGGACAATATCCAGTTTGATGGTCGGAACTGTGAAGTCCAGTAGTGTCATCCGGTCCTGTTCTGTTGCAAAGCTTAGCGGAGTCGTCCAGTTCGTCCGCCCAGGAGTGTACCAACCACCGAACCCGGTGTAGGTTCCAACAGGAAGATACAGTACCCTGTCGGCACCCGTGACGAAGACCACTGAGGACCTGTTTATGGTCGCTGAACTAATATTCAGAGCCACCTTCGCCGACAACTTATCCAGATACGGATTGGAGAGTAGATCTTCGCCGTCTGTGGACTTGGGACTCATTCGCACTGGAACAACCTCATTCGCATAGGATGCAGACGCGTTCGCCCACCTGATGGTCAGGTCGCTTGGCTCGATTGTTGTGACTCGAATCCTAAACTGGCTCTCGAGAATCCATTCGTCAGTTGCCAAGTTTATGTCGTCAATGGGAACTTCGATCTGAAGTGTCTCGGATGATTGACCCGTGAGGTTGACAGTCTCTTGATACCAGAGATCAATTGATGCGGACTCATTCAGTTGGACAACGATTGGCACACCCCGGTCCATCATTATGACACCCACACGAACCTGAGCAAATCCGGACGTGCTTGTTACGCTCACAGAGAATGTGAGGCTTGTCAGATTCTCTACGACCACGTTCTGCAGACGAGTAAAACTGATGACATCATTCGTCGAGACGATACGAAGCCCGTCGTCCTCAGGGGTGAGAGAGTACTCGGTGTAGTAGCCGTAGGGGTACACCAGATCCACGACCTCTGAATCCCAGCTCTCATTTCCTCGAAACGGACGCTCCTGAAATAGAGTGCCGTTGAAGGACTCGGTCAAGCCGACCGTTGAGCTGCTATGATGCAGACTCTCGCTGATTTGTGTTGTTTCGGCGAGATCATATGTGGGAGCAGTGCTTGCAGGCACAAGTAGCAAGATCGTAGCTCCAATCAGTGATGCCAATACAATGGCAATGGCTGCACTGGTGATGATTCGCCGTTTGAATGCTGATGACATGATGTTGCTCGGTAATGGCATATTAAGCACCGAGCCCTACTGGTTTTCATTCTAACTTGAATCTACACCTTAGAACGGCGTTCTAATGTGTCGAACACCCTTTCACTTATTAGACAGGTCCAGTGACGCGATGACAAGCAAGCAGCGGGATAGTGCGGATGATGATGCAGTCTGGGCAAGTGTATCGATCATTTGTGCGGGTGGCTACGACCCTTGGTCTCGCATCCCTAGTTAGTGCCATAATCGCTACGGTTCTGAAATTGCTAGTACCACAGCTGGAAGAGTACACATCTCCACTGTCCGAATTCATATTCTATGGGATCTGGTCCATTGGCCTAATCGGGAGCTCTATCGGCCTTTTTCATGGCATTGATTTGATAAGAGACCGAAACACCGCATGGAGCGAGATAAAGAAACGCATCCAAACTGTGACTCCACCCGAGATTGCGCACGTACGAGGTCAGTCACCTCATCTACTAGCCGACTCCATTGATCGAGAAGTGCTCTTTTCAATTAGAGAGATAGGAGGTGACATTCTTGATGTCGAAGAGTGGCTTCAAAAGAGAGGACTTGTACCAGCGGGAGAAGAGTACTACCGACGGATAGCAAAGCTTGCTGTTCTCGGCTTGCTATCGTTGAACGAGAGTGATCGCAGAATCTATCTCACCTCGGTAGGGATGGATGCCGTCAACATTCCCGCCTCTTTGTTCGTGTCCCGAATACCTGAAGACGTCTGGAATTACATGTTC
>JAGSHP010000241.1 GCA_029855925.1 Candidatus Thorarchaeota archaeon
ATCATGGAACATCCATGTCACACACGATGATAGCATGAGCAAGCGAGACACCGGTTGGCTTCAATTCTACGTCAGCAGCGTTGACGAGTTCTATCACACGATCATTCAGGCATTCAAGTTGGCTGAGGATGAGCGAGTGTTGATGCCCACCATGATAAGTGCGGACGGGTTTGTGCTCAGTCATACCGTTTCAACCTTTGATTATCTTGAGCCGGAAGAGGTCGACGAGTTTCTCCCACCGTATAATCCTCCCCACTGGGTCATGGATCCAAAGAATCCTGTTTCTCACGGTAACATTGTATTCCCCGAATACTACGAAGAATTCAGGTATCAGATGCATGAGTCTAGCAAGAATGCGCTGAAGGTCTATCCCGAAGTTGAACGCGACTACAAGAAGTTGTTTGGCAAGTACTTCGGCGGCCCTGTCGATGAATACAAGACCGATGGTGCTGATGTTGTCTTCACTTCACAGGGAACCGTTGGTGCAGAGGCAATCGATGCAATAGATCAGCTTCGTGAGGAAGGATACAAGGTCGGCGCTGCTCGTATACGGATGTATCGACCATTCCCTGTTGACAATATTCGAGAACTTGGAGGCAAGGTCAAGGCCTTTGCAAGCTTCGATCGAAGCGCCTCGTATGGTTTTGGTGGTCAGGTGGCGAATGATATTCGCGCATCTCTGTACCATACTCCACATCGACCTATGGTCAAGAGTTACATCGGTGGTCTTGGCGGGCGTGATATCACTGTCACCGACATCAAGGAGATAATCTTGGATACTGTGAAAGCCGTGGAGAGCGGTGAGCTTGGTCCAGAGGAGACCTGGCATGACCTAATGGAGTGATGAAAGATGGTCGCAATTAGAGACTTACCCCTGAAAGAATACGTGTTGAAGGGAAATGCCGCCTGTGCTGGATGTCAGGACATGGTCGCTCTGCGCCACGCTCACAAGGCGTTCGAGGGCAATGTCATTCAGATAGTACCCGCATGTTGCACCAGTGTTGTGCAGTCGCTCTTTCCTAGAACGGGTCTTGGCATACCAGTCCTGAATACTGCGTTCATGGCGTCGGGTGCAACCGCATCTGGTGTCCGTGCAGCCCTCCGCGCGAAGGGCAAGGACGACACCCAGGTCATGGTCTGGGCCGGTGATGGTGGCACATTCGACATCGGCATTCAGGCTCTGTCTGGAGCCTTTGAGCGACGAACAGACTTCCTGTACGTCTGCTACAACAATCAGGTGTACTCGAATACAGGCACTCAACGATCTGGTGCCACTCCGCTCTATGCTCAGACTACAACCACTTGGTACGGCAAACAAGAACCTGAGAAGCTTCTCGACCTGATAGTGGCTGCGCATGAGCCTGCCTATCAGGCAACCGCTAACGCAGCATATCCACGCGATCTCTATGAGAAGTTCAAGCGTGCCAAGGAGATTCGCGGGCCCAAGTTCATCCACATCTTCATCCCCTGCCCCCAGGCATGGAACTACCCGGTTGAACTGGGTGTCGAGATCGGCAAGTTGGCTGTAGAGACAGGTTACTGGATCATGTGGGAGCGCATTGGTGATGAGTTCAAGCTTGGTACTCAGAGCAAGCGCTTTCAGGACCCCGCCAAGCGTAAGCCCATCGAGGAGTTCCTCAAGCTGCAGGGACGATTCTCGAGACTCTTCAAACCGAAGAAAGACGAGAAGAAGATTGCAGAGTTGGAGGCATACATTCAGCACCGCTGGGACATCCTTCTTAGAACCTTTACATAGATGATGGTGGGGGGTCTCCCCCTTCTTTCCACTATTTTTTGATGCTCCTTCACTGGCAATTGAAATGCCAACGTATATAGACATGAACGGATGTAGACAGCGTCGCCAACTACAAAGGAGATAACCTCCAATGCCTCTCTCGGAAACTGATGCGGCAATTACGATAAAAGACCCAGTACGAGGCTACATCTGTCTCACGCCAACTGAGAAAAAGATTCTTGATCTTCATCTCACTCAACGGATTCGAAACATACGGTGGCCTGCCGGAGTGTACAAAGTCTATCCCGGCAGCGATACGTCACTCATGGGTCATGGTCTGGGCTTCATTGGCATGACTGATTTCATGTTCAATTCATTTCCCGTTGATGACCATGTCCTGTACGGGGCACGATTGGCTGCTATGATTCTCACAGTCTCCAGAGGGGCTTGGGCCAACGTCATGGAGGAGTTCCTAGAGAATGGCGGCGCTGACAGATACAAGGTTGCAAGGCTCGCAGTTGAGAGGTCTGATGCCCATGACATCATCGGAGATAGTGACTTCACGCACAACGAGGTCATGGACTTCATCGAGAAGGGCATCCCTGTTCGGAGCATCCGAGTCAACCTATCGACTGTTCCCATAAACCCGGAGCTTTTGGACAGTCTGGAACGTGATGCTTACTTTGCAGGAGTTGACTATGCAAACATCGAGTTCAAGAAGATGTTTCTTTCATTGGCTGTGGCAAAGAACAAGCTTGTCATCTCTCGTGACTCTCGCTACACCCTCGAATCATACCTTGCCGCTGGAGCAAATATGTTCGAGGCGGTGTACTATCACAAGACCGTCCGTGCTGCTGAGCTCATGTTGCTTCGTGTTCTGGAGCTCGGTGGTGAGGAACTGTTCCCCTTCCCGCTCAAGGACCCCTCCGTCTACCTATCCTGTGATGATTTTACATTTCATCATCGACTACTCCATGTTCCCGAAGGCTCGTCCGATGATTTTCGTGCAGCCGGTGAGATCTTTCGAGCCTACAGAAATCGAGACCTGATCAAGATGGCAAGTGTAAGGTCAGTCTCAGATGCTGCGTTCTTGAAGACGATTTCCACTCAAGACGGACGGCACAAGATTGAACGTGAGATTGCTGAGACCGTTGGGATCGACCCGTTGCGTGTCTATGTTGACACGCCAGATAGATCCTCAGTGACCTACTATCCCGGTCGCTATCCACTTGATGAGATCTCCTTCTATGAACGTGGCTCAAAGGGATACGAGTTCTGGAGTGTGGATGAGGTCAGTCTAATCGCACAGAGTCTCCTGAAGCCAATGAAACCGATACGCATCTACACAACTCGCGGCTATCGTGCCAAGGTCAAGAAAGAGGCTGACAAGCTACTTGAGAGTGTTGATGAATCGGGTGAGATATCGACTACTGATTAGTCACTTACATTGGTCACTCGATTGTACCTTCCCAAGTGGTGGTCGGTGTGGCAGTGGCGCCTAGATGAATGAGTATTCTCTCCACCACCGAGTCCACCAGCTCCTCTATTGACTTGGGTCTGTGCCAGAACGCGGGACTGGCTGGTAGTACTGTTGCACCAGCCTCAGTCACCTTTTCCATGTTCCTGATGTGAATGAGATTGTATGGGGCTTCTCTCACGACAAGTACGAGATGTCTTCTCTCCTTGAGTGTGCAGTCTGCTGCTCTCGCAATCAGGTTGTCTGCAATGCCATTTGCTACACCCGCAAGGGTCTTCATTGAACATGGCACTATTACCATACCGCTCAGTGGGAAGCTGCCGGATGCTGGGCCAGCTGAGAGGTCCTCCTCGTCATAGAACGCATCCACCTCCTTCTCCAGCTGAGTCGATGTAATTCCTGTTTCATATTGGAGCGTCTTCGCACCCCACTTGGACAGGATCAGGTGCACCTCATGGTCAAGCTGTTTGAGAGCCCTGATTGTTCGGACCCCGTATACGGCCCCACTGGCTCCTGTGATGGCAACAAGAAATCTCTGTCCGTTCATCATTTGTTCTCCTTAGTCGAGCGTAACAATGAATAACGTTGCATATGTGCTTTCACATTCTATAAGAGTAGCGCGATAAGCATCGAGGCTAGGGCGGCTCCTCCTGCCACTCGCAGTCCAACCCGTTTTGCAATCGCCGTCGCTTCCGCGATGTCTTGGGTCAATGTGTCGAACCCCTTTTCACCAAACGTTCGGAGACTCTTGACCTCCCCGAAGCCGAATCCAATGCTGACCTGTCTCATGCCTTCTCGAGCCTTCGCAGCCGCAATGCCAATTGCCTCAAGTATCTCCACCGACTTCTCTCTACCCACAGGCGGATATCCCTTGCTTGACATTGACACCGCGTTCACGACATGAGTGTCTGTGGTAGCAATCTCCACATGTCTAAATCCCTGCCCCTTTAGGAGACTGATGGCTCTCTCTCGAAATCCCGGTTCGACATTGTTGCCATCGACGGAGATCAGAACAGATTCTCCTTCCACATTTCTCATGACGACGGCTGTTATTCCTCCTGGTCCAAGGCCCTCTTTCACGCTCACAGTGTTCGGCCTGAACTGGTAGACCCCAACCGACACCTCTCCTCTGATTGAATTCACTGTCCCGAAGATTGCACTTGCCACAGCCCCCTCATACTCTTCCGCATCGGGATCATCCGGCATGAGCGAGACCGCGTCATCCCCAATGCAATTGTGGGCATCCACGATTGCCACGCTCTTGAGGGACGGAATTCGAGAACGTGCGAGGCTCGCTGTTCTCCTGCCCACTTCGAGACTGATGTCATCAGTGAACTCGGGGGCGCTGGTCGTCATGGCCAGAGCATCGTCCCCGGCAAATAGCGTCCAGACCTTGTACTTGCTTTCGTCAGACCAGTGAGGCCCTGATATGAGACTATGGGTCTCCGTGGTCTCGATCAGTCGGTCGAGCTCGTCCATCACCTTAGAGTAGTCATCCTTCGCAGTCAGATTCTGATGATGGGTGCAGGTTCCATGAAGAACGAATCCAGTGACCCGATACTTCTCTTTGATGTGCTGCATTATGTGAAACGGCAGTGCGCTGCTGCTGATATTGCGAAACGGTCCCGGGTGGACATACAGCACGACCCCAATGGCATAGAGCCCAGCCTCGTCCCTTATCACGATGACCTCAAGAGGCAAGTCCTGTATGGTAGCTATTGTTGTCATCATGTTCTCAAATGGACGCGGGTTGTCCACCAGATACGCGTGGCCAAATGCTCTTAGAAGTGCCGGACCACTGATCTCTAGGTCCCTCTCAAAAGGCTGGCTTACAGACTTGTAGATATATGTCACAGCAACTGACTCAATCACTACCATTGCAGTCATGATGTATAACCCATTTGACGGCAATGTGACAAAGTCGGCTGCTATACCCCCCAATATAATCCATGTCAGTACGAGCACGAGAGGGAACATTATGGCCCCGATGAAATTGCGGATGGGATGATGATCACTCAGGCCTGTGACTAGGAACGCTAGGGCCAGATATGCAAGACCTGTTCCAAGAAGAATCAGTCGCCCCTCAAAATAGTTGATACCAAAGAGCGCATCGACAATACCTCCAATTATGGATAGTGCAATCCAGAAGATCACAGCGAATAGCATTGAACCTGTTGTCCTTCGAAGATCTAGTGGTGCTCCCTTCTGACGCACAACTATATACAGCAGTCCAATGCCTAGGAATGTTGAGGCTCCAAATAGGACAAGATACTGACCGAACATCAACAGGTATTTTGTCGTGTCTAGTTGTGCCCGCAATACTGTGAGAATCACACTTGCAACGATCACCGAAAGAGCAAGTCTTCCCGCAATCCCACCAAATGAGGGAAGCTGCCATAGCTTTGAATAGAGTCGAACGGTCTCCTTTACCTTTGCCTTTTCACTCATGAGACTTCCCTCGTGATGTCTGCATCCTACTCTTCGTTCTTATCAAGATTCCTTTCGGTAGAATACGAATGCAGCAACCGGACCTGAATTGTTCA
>JAGSHP010000160.1 GCA_029855925.1 Candidatus Thorarchaeota archaeon
ACTGGTTCTAACCGTTAACACAGTCTGGTTCACCAGACACATTACACGTTTTTAATGCTTGACATTACTCAGAGGCGTATGATCCGCCGGGCGCGGATTCGGCCCTAGGGATTGAAACCGTGTCGCTACCGACTCGCTACTCACTCGTTCTCTTGTCCACGTGTTGGCTTGCTCGAACGTATCACTCGGGTCGCACGGTACTTGTCTAGAAGAGTGTCGACCTTCTCGTATATTGGACCAGTGCCAGTCAGAGACCCTGCAACGACTCCATCCTTAGAGGAGATCACAGGCCGTGAGGACGACATCAAGAGGTATCTGAGAAACTCAACATCAGTGACCTTTCGGCCCATCCGACGCTGGTGACGCATCTTCTCCTCTTCCCAGACAAGGATGTCATGCTCTGTGAGACCCTTGAATAGCTTGTTTTTCGAACCTACTACGCCAGGCATCATGAATCACTGGATAGAGAGGTAAGAAAGTTAACCCTATGAAATCGAGTAATACAACCTTGTCTGAGGAACCGTGTGAAGGCCGGGCGACCTATGAGTCGCGGGTTGCAAACAGTGTGTGGGAGACCAGCACTGGTCAGTCGGTCTTGTCTTCGGGTCTCGTTGTCTCTCTCGGAGCCTCAGTCGGCCCTTTGGGTGCAGGGGTGAACTTCGCCTCTCCCTGTGTGTCTGGCTTGTGATAGTAGAGTGACTGGCTTGAGGTCTCCCTGAAGTGAGACACTGCAACCCAATCAATGGCCTTTCCTGAGATCGCACCGAGCTTCTTTATCCGGAACATCACAATGGCTGACACGTCGATGATGACGATGTTCATGATCAATAGAAACAACGACCCGACGCCGATCTGGATTCCAATGGCTGAGCCGTGGATTGCACCCAGTGTGATCATCATACCGACATTGACCGCAGGAGGCATGAGCGCAGCCGAGATGGCGACACCTACAAGTGAAGACATGTCCCCACGGGTCACCGAGACCGCTACGGCGGCACCAGAGAAGATCGCGACACCGACATCAAGTGCGGAGAATCCGCCTCTCCGAGTGATCTCCGTTAGAACCTGGTTATTCCAGTCTGTCTCGATCAGTTCCATCAGTGTTGGAGTGCCGGGGAAGAGAAGTGGCATCATAGCTGCCATTATTGCTCCCACGCCAAATGAGAGGGCAAGCGCAAATAACTCGTTACGAGTTCCCTTTATGAAGAGGGTATTGTCACGAACCACGTACCCGAGAGCCACACCCAACATTGGTCCCATCAGGGGTGATAGAAGCATGGATGCAACAATTAGTGTGACGTTGTTCTGGATGAGACCGACGCCAGCCATCAGAGCCGCAAGAATCACAAAGGCAACGAAGTCAAAGCTCAAGGCTGCCTGCTTCTTGACGTTACGATAGATCTCCTCAACTGCGAGTGTAGCCTCGCGTTGGAACGATTCCTCTGTGGATTCTTCTTTGATGTCACCAGGAAGCGAGACCTTCGTGTCAAGAACATCGATCAGTCCAAACTCGATGCCCAGCCCCCGACTCTTGAGTGCCTCTACCATGTCAGAAACCTGATCGTCAGGCACCCGGAAGAACAGGAGATGTGCCGTGCCCACGTCTATACGTTGAATATTCACAACTTCCATGTTCTCAACTAGGAAATTGTAGATACTCTCAGTCTTGTCGTAGGGCAGGACTATCTGTACAAGTTTCACAGTATAGCCGCTCCATAATTCTACACTGTTCGAAGTGTTGAGGCTATTAAGGATATTGAAATGCAGAATTTCAAGCCCATTTTGTGTTTTTACAGGCAATTTCAGCTCAATGCAGACGCCTCAATCCTTTTGTAGAAGAGCGCGTTCCTCTTCTTCGGAGAGTCCATCAATGACCGTCTTAGAGATCTTGGCAGCGTGGTTTCTACTCTCGTTGACAGGGGCACTGGCACCCGGACCCCTCTCTGCAGCGGTTGTTCAGAATGCGGCAAAGAGAGGCAAGTTCTATGGTATGCTCCCAATGCTGGGTCATGCGATTGTGGAGATAGGAATAGTTGGTGCCATCATCTTCAGTGTGCATTCACTCACACTAACGCCATTCATGATCTCGTTGATAATGGGGATGGGGGGTCTCGTGATCATTCTCTTTGGAGTTCTCGCCCTACGCGAGTACAGATACTCTGCTGAACAGATTGAAGAGAGTGCTGAGAAGATGGATGACTCTGTCACGACCGCCGCAAGTGCCACAATCCAGGGTGCCCTGGTCAGCATTCTTTCGCCGTACTTTCTCTTGTGGTGGTTTGCAATCGGGCTCTCGACCGTGACCGTATTGATGGTGGACCTTCAGGTCGGCGTTGGCACAGTTCTGCTTGCAGGGATCCTCGTCTACGTCACCCACATCTCAACGGACCTCATCTACGGAGCGTTTCTCTCGATTGGCACTGACAAGGCACGAGAGAGAGCGGCAGTGGGGGGCATCAATTGGCTCAATGTGGCTGTTGGTCTGTTCCAGGTCATTCTCGGTATGTGGTTCATAGTCGGTGCCGTGCAGGTCTCGTAACTCATTCGTCATGTTCAAGTAGTGCTTCATCTCATACAAGAGGTGATCGCCTATGACAGAGAAGCTCTTACTCACAGGTTTCGAACCATTTGACGACTTCTCCATCAATCCCTCAGCAGAACTTGCAAAGGCCATGGACAGCTCAAGAGTGGGGAAGTACAAGGTCATTGGCAAGGTCATTCACCTTGACTATACTCGAGCGCTCGGCGAGGTCAGAACCGCAATAAAGAAGCACGAGCCCACAGTCGTCATTGCGTGCGGCCAAGCACAACGCGGAGCCATCACCTTTGAGAAGATTGCAATAAATGCGATCAGCACACGGAGAGCCGACAATTACGGGAACACTCCGGGCTCCGACCTCATCGTGGACGGTGGACCTCCAGGATACTTCACTGATCTTGACGTCGAGTACCTCGCTAAAGTCCTTCAGAGCAACGGAGTTCCAGCCGAGGTCAGCTATCATGCCGGTACGTACGGATGCAACTGGTTATTCTACAATCTAATGCACTGGAGAGCAACGGGACAACTTGCGGCCCGTGCTGGCTTCGTTCACGTCCCGCCACTGACTGAGCAGGTCATTGAGAAACACTCGGTGCTGATGCCCTCCATGCCACTCCCCACAATCATTCGTTCAATGCGTCTTCTGATCGAGCACCTAAGCAAGGGCTCCGCGAATACAAGGTCGTAGCAAGACCACTCGAGGAGTCCATCAGTGTAGCATTTGAGCTCAACTCGTTGAGTCAGAGCTGCGTCACCAGCGATGATGGAAACTTCAGGTCGCTCGAGTTCTCACTGACTGTGGACAACTGTCTGTCACTCCATCCTTACTGATTGAGTCGATTGTGACTACCGCTATCAAGAAACCTTCACGCGGCACAATTCTGTTATGACACCATCAACACAGTGGGGAATCAGAGTAGTCAGGTTCTACTGGCTCATCAGGGGAAATGGAACCGGAACTTCAATCTCGAACGAACCGAGGATTCATCGAAAAAACAACTACCCTTGTCCCCAGCACCGGACCGTTTGGAATGCTGCTAACCTTCGACGTTCAAGCGAACCAATCAATATGCTTCTGATGGTCGGATCTTC
>JAGSHP010000043.1 GCA_029855925.1 Candidatus Thorarchaeota archaeon
CCGCCGAGACCCAAGATTCCTGGGCCCCAGCATTATTGTTCCGATAGCCATCATCCTTGTCTACATGGTCCTCTTGCCAACAGTTGGAGGTGGCGAATCATTTGTGGTAGGACTTGTTGTCAATGACAGCTCGCCTCAGGCTGAGGACATGGCTGCCATCATTGGGAACATGACCTCGACGACCAACCACACTTGGTTCACTGTGGAACGACATAGTCTTGAAGAGGCTGAGAGCCAGCTGCAATCGGGCGGACTCATCGCGTACATAGTGATTCCGTCCGGATTTGGTCAAAACATAACTGCCGGGGAGAAGGCCAGGATCGTCATACACATCAACAATGTGAACGATGATGTTGTCAAGAACTACGTACACCGTGTTGAGACCGCGATTCTTCTGTTCAACCAACACGCCTATGCTCCGGACTTTGATCAATCAAATGCAAGTGTTGCAATAGACGAGACCCTGACTCTACCGACCACGCCGTCGCTCATACATTACACTGGTGCCAGTGCCATTCTTCTCTCGGTCATTGTCTGTTCCATCGGCGGTCAGGCTATGCTGGCTGCTGCAGATATTGAGAGTGGGGCATTCTATGAGACCCTAGGATCTCCCACGCCAAGAGTGGCACTCATCATTGGAAGAACGATAGCGGCAATCCCCCGCTCCATGCTGGGTCTCATCTTTGTGATTCCCTTCATCTCCCTGAGTCTGGGTCTCCCAATTACTGCAAATCTTCTGTTGTTGTGTGGAGTAATCGTCCTGACAATATTGGGAACTGCCCCGCTGGGAGAGATCATTGGCAATGCTGTGGGAAACCGCGAACAGTCCCTTCTTGTCTCTGTGATTCTGACAGTGCTTGGTTACTTTGCAGGTGGTGGCATCGCACCAGTCTCGATCCTGCCACAGCCCTATCGTCTGGTCACATTGTTATCCCCGATGACCTACGCCATCGACCTGTGGATTCGGACCTTCTTCACAGTCCCTCTGGGAATTGCCTTTGTTCCAAGTGTCGCGCTTGTACTCTGGTGGATTGTTCTCACAGTCGTGGCGGCGATTCTATTGAGTAGGAGGCTGGTCGAATGAATGCGAGATTGGTTGTGATACTTGCTACGGTCCGTAAGGAACTCCGGGTCTTGAGGCGAAACAGGCGGAAGGTGTTCATTGTTGCCCTACTACCACTACTGTACTACATGTCCTTCTACATCTTGATGGGCGGAGTCTATTCATCAGGGATCTCTGTCGCGCTGGTCGTTGAGGAGAGTTCACCCGGACCCTACACAGATGGTCTGATTGGCATCTTTGAGGAGGACGATGGAATCCCGCCCAACCTTATGATTATCAAGACCGATGCTGACACTGCGAGCCAGATGTTTGATGACGGCGAGGTACTGGTGGTCGTCACTATTCCAGAAGGTTTCGAGAATGGCGTTGCAAACGGGTCCGCCCATCTCAATGTACTGGTCAATAACATCCATGAGGATGCTACCAAGAACCTGCGAATGCCGATCATGCGAAAGGTCGACCTGTTCTATCAGAGATACCTGGATGAGGATGCGCCTGTTGACTTCACGGTTGAGACCACTCATGAGGTCTCCCTACCGCGGCTTGCGTACATGTGCTGGACCCTGACAGTCTTCTCCATCATGTTCGTGAGTATGTATATTGCAGGGTCTGCCGTGACGGCTGAGTTTGAGGATCACACTTTTGATGAGATCATTCTCTCTGGCGAGCCCATTGACTCCGTCCTCGTTGGGAAGATGATGAGTGGTGTCATCTGTAGTTATCTGACAGTCCCAATATTGTTAATGCTGGCTCTCCTTGAATTTGGGGTCTGGCCACACGGCGACCTCTTAATCTTTCTACTGTTGACGCTTCCTCTCGTCCTGCTCAGCGCGTTGGTTGGTGTTGCTCTTGGTGCTCTCTTCAAGAACTCTGTCTACCTTGTCCCTCTGACGGCGATGATTGCGCTCTGCTACTGGATCCTCGGTGGAGGCTTAACACCCCTCGATGTAATTGGAATCGGCTCCGAGTCACTCAATCTCTTCTCGCCCTTCTACAACGTGTACCGCTCACTGATTGCGGTCTTCACCACCGGGACCAGCAGCATGATGTTGCTCGACGTGGTGTTTGCTTGGGCCTTTGCAGTTCTGCTCTTCGTACCACTCTTGCGGCTGTCGCGTAGAGCATTCAGCATCACGCATATCGGGGCACGGAGAGGCAGATGACCTCATCTGCTACACGTGAAAAAAGATTGGCGCCCCTCCATGGGGCCCCTCTACACTTGCGTGGCTGAGACCCTGTCTCATCCGTTTCTGAATGCGAGCCCGAACTTGATGGAACACATACCATCCTTGAGTATTGATCGCATCGCCTGCATGCTAGCTGCAGCCATCTGTTTCGCAAACTTTGGGACCATAGCCGTGTTTGCCAAGAGGTCATCCGGAGTGACCCAGAG
>JAGSHP010000421.1 GCA_029855925.1 Candidatus Thorarchaeota archaeon
CCTGCTTCATGAAACACTAAGAATACTTGATTCGGAAGATGACCTGATTGATATTTCGGATGTTCCTCCCCCCGAAGTAGACGAGGAGGAACGTGCTGATCTTGATAAAATACTTGGCACACTCGATGACAAGTTTGATCGGATGATTGAGCGCAAGGGCAGAACCGATGATTCGTCTATTGATGCCGATAGCCCAGAAGATGTCGACAATGAAACTGTCGAACACATCAGACGGATAATCGACTCGGACACCGATCAGGAATAGAACGGATGTTTCGCAACACTGATACGAAGGGTTGTACACAATCCATGTAGGCGTTTCAAGTGAAGATCAAGGATGTAGAAATCGGTAAGAATGTGGACGAGATAGTTGTCAGAGTAATGTCTGTAGGTCCCCCCCGAATGATCAGGACTCGCTCTGGGCGAAAGACACAGTTGACAGAGGTCTTGGTCGGTGACGAAACCGGTACGGCAATTCTGAGCCTCTGGGGCTTCGGAGAGGCCGACTCGCTTTCCGCAGGGATGGTGATCAAGCTTACGAATGGGTGGGCCAAGGAGTGGCAGGGTAAGATGCAGTTGTCACTTGGACGTTCTGGCAAACTTGAAGAAATCCCAGATGACGGCTCACTTCCAGAGATCACAGAACTGCTGAGCCGAAGCGACGATACATCCGCGGAGTCCTGAGTTCTCGGAGGCCCCTGGTGACATGACCAAGGCTTATCTCTCCGGTCCAATCATTCATGACAATCTGCGAAAGGATGATTTCTACAAGACGATTGTGGAAACACTGGAATCTCGCGGTATTGAGGTCTTTGCCCCCCAGTTTCTTGAGCGTGCGTCGCCTGAGGATATCTATCGACGTGATGTGGATGCTGTTCGACTCAGTGATCTAGTAATTGCCGAAGTGAGTCATCCATCCCTAGGGGTCGGAATGGAGATAATGCTGGCCATCGAACACATGATTCCAGTCCTGTTGTTTCGGGAGAGTGATGCTCCTCCCCTCTCATACATGGTTCGTGGTGCCGATGGTACAGCCTTATTCGAATACAGCTCTCTAGATGAGGTGCGTTCGATTCTCTCACGAATGTCCCTGGACTCCCTCATGGTTCAGAAGTGCGAACGGTGTGGGTCCAGGTCGCCGAGGTCAATGAAAAGGGGCTGCGCTGCGTGAAATGTGGCTACTATTTTCAAGTCGAGGAGTGATTCATGTCGCCTATCATCTTTGGAGGGGGCAGGAGTGCAAAGGTCGTCATCTTGCTTCTCTTGTCAGTTTCAATGGTGTCCAGTGCAAGTATTCTGATTAGGTTCAGCGTATCCCCTCCCTTGGTCATCGTTTTTTGGCGGACCCTCTTTGGCGCAATCATCATGGCTTGCGCAGGCATTGCTCGCGGCGATCACAAATCCTACTCATCTGATGTGTTACATGCCAACTGGAAGTGGTTAGTGCTTATCGGTGCCATCCTATCACTCCATTTTTCCACATGGTTCACATCACTATTCATGACTACTGTGGCAGCCAGCGTTGTACTTGTCAACACGTCCCCCATACTGACGGGAATTCTATCAACGCTCTTTCTTGGCGAGTCGCTCAGAAGACGGTCATGGTTGGGCATTCTTGTTGCAGTCTCAGGAGCGATTCTGCTGGCATGGAGTGACTTGGTTCATTCAGGTTTCGGTGCTCTCCAGGGTGATATCTTGGCACTCTTGTCTGCACTATTCCTTGCAATCTACTTCATTGGTGGTAGACGGTATGCAATTGGTATCCCCATAACCGTGTATACATCTATCGTGTATTTGACCGCAGCTGTGTGCACACTTGTAATGTGCATGGTGGCTGGTATCAATGTAATAGTGCTCGATCCAACCGAACTCGTGATCTTCATAGCCCTGGCAGTATTCCCCACTGCTCTTGGCCACTCGGTCAACAACTATCTCCTGACAATTGTACCGGCTCATGTTGTATCCTCGGCAGTGCTGGGCGAGCCAATCGGGGCGACGCTCCTCGCCATGGTGTTTCTGCAAGAGGTCCCCACACCTATTACTATGATATGGTTCGGTGTGATTCTCGCTGGAATAGGAATTGTACTCACTGATCTTGCCGCACATCGAGCAAGTCCGGACTCTGGTGCCCTATCCCTTGATGACCCCAATGGGTCTTAGTCGTGCAACCTTTGTTGCAATTCCCACAGCGTCCGAGACCTTGACAACCTCATCAACATCCTTGTAAGCGCCTGGCGCTTCTTCGGCAATGCCCACAGCCTTTGGTGACTTGACAATGATTCCCTCTCCAGCAAGCTTTCGCTGAACTTCTCTACCGTGAAAGATTGACTTTGCCTTTCTACGGCTCATGAATCTACCTGCACCGTGTGCGGTTGAACCAAATGAGAGGTCCATTGCTCTCTCGTTGCCGACAAGAATGTAGGATGCCGTCCCCATCGTGCCTGGGATGATGACCGGCTGTCCGACCTCTTTGTACTTTGCAGGGGTCTCGGGATGGTTGGGCGGAAATGCTCGTGTTGCCCCTTTCCTATGAACAAGCACCTTCCTACGCTTTCCATCAATGGTATGTTCCTCGATCTTTCCAATGTTGTGTGCTACATCATAGATCAGGTGCATGTCCAAGTCTTCTGCTGATTGTCCATAGACCTTCTCAAACGCCTCTCTCGTCCAGTGCATCATCGCCTGTCTATTAGCCCACGCAAAGTTTGCCGCAGCACTCATTGCAGCGAGATACGCCTGCCCCTCATCTGAAGTTGTTGGAGTACTGCACAGTTCTCTATCAGGGACCTCAATATTGTATTTTCTCATGGCTGAGGTCATGATCTTTATGTAATCGCTGGCAACCTGATGCCCAAGTCCGCGAGAGCCGCTATGAATCATGACCGTGACCTGACCCACGTGGTCAATACCCATTGCCTTTGCCGCGCGTTCGTCATAGATATCGTCAACCATCTGAATCTCTAGAAAGTGGTTTCCCGAGCCAAGTGTGCCGACCTGTCCTCTTCCGCGTGCCTTTGCCTGTGATGAGACCTTTGATGGGTCTGCAAATGGGAGGTTTCCTCCGGCCTCAGTATGTTCAAGGTCGTCTTCCCAGCCTAGACCCTGTTCAACTGCCCACTTTGCACCTGATCGTAGAACATCGTCAACGCCACGATTCCCCGGTAAACTGATCTTTCCTGTTCGTCCAACGCCTGTTGGAACATCGACAAACAACCTATCGATGAGTTCTCGGATACGAGGACGTATATCTTCCACCTCAAGGTTGGTTCGCATGACGCGAACACCGCAGTTGATGTCGTAACCAACACCACCAGGTGATATTACTCCACTCTCATAGTCCGTGGCCGCAACGCCTCCAATTGGAAAGCCATAACCCTGGTGTCCATCTGGAAGAATGATGCCCTGTTTGTATATTCCTGGCAGACATGCAACATTCATTCCCTGTGCAAATGTTGCGTCCTGTTTCATTTTTTGTACGAGCGAGTCGGACGCATATATCCTGACTGGGACCTTCATGCAGGGTTGGGCGCCTTTTGGAATTTCATATATATTATGACCAATCTTCTTAATCTCCACACACATCACATCCAAGGGCTCTTGCGGGCAGTATGTGCAACTTTGCAATAATTGCTATAAGGCTTATGACATGACTTATCGTGTGCATGACCACGCACATCATACTTGTACAAGGAGGTTGATATCTCAGTGGCAGATGTTAGACTCACTGCAATGGTCACAACACACGGATGAAGCAGTAAGGTCAAGCAGGATGATCTCACACACCTCCTTGAGGCTGCGGGGTTGCTTCCGACTGACGAATCAGGTCGCAGTGATATCGGTGATGATGCAATAGTTCGCATCGTCAATGATGATCTGGCGGTCGTTGAAAACATTGATGTCTTCACGCCGATTCACGATGATCCTTTCATTCAGGGTCAAATCGTGGCATGCAACGCCACTAATGACGTATTTGCCATGGGCGTCACTGACATCGTGTCACTACAGGCATTTCTTGCCTTCCCACAAGACATGCCTCAGGAGATTGTCGTTGGTATTCTCAAAGGAATGAACGATTTCATGGTGAGATTTGGTGTGAGCATAACCGGTGGCCAGACGATAACCAACCCCTGCCCTGTCATTGGTGGTGTGTGTCTGGGTGTGGCTCATCCTCGGCATTTGGTCTACTCGACCGGTGCTCGTCCCGGCGATGCTGTTCTTCTCACCAAACCTCTTGGCATCCAACCTGCAATGCGCTCCTATCGCGATTTGCAGGATGAGAAGAGAGACGCTCTCCTGGATCACTTCGATGAACAGGAACTTCGCAGGATGCAGGACATCGCTGTCCGAGTCATGACCACCAGTAATCTTGAGGTGGCGAAAGCAATGCGTGAAGTTGGCGTTCATGCAGCGACCGATGTAACGGGATTTGGGTTATTGGGTCACGCGACCAACGTTGCAGTTCTCAGCAATGTTGACATACTCATTGACAAAATGCCGGTAATCAGCGGAACTCTTGATTTGGCGCGTTTCTTTGGTCATCGTTTGGCCGAGGGATACGGGGCCGAGACCGCCGGTGGCATGCTTGTCTTTCTCCCTCCGGAGCGCGTTGACGGATTCATTTCCATCCTCGCTGCTGATGATCTACCCTGCTGGCCTATTGGGCGGGTTATATCTGCAAGAGAACAACCCTCTGCACAGCTGACATCCGATGTTGAGTATATCGAGACCGAATTCCCATGAAGCCACCACAAACCATTCGGCCTGGTGGAGGAGGATTTCCGCCGCAAGCGGACGGTCTCACCACCTCATACAGACGCACACAGACTCGTCAAAAATCCTTGAAATGCCGAAGATTTGCTCGAACAATACAACGACAAACCATTTAACACTGGGTTTCGTACCTGATTTATCAAAGGTAGTGCAGCAATGCAGGTGCAGGCGAATGAAGATAGTTGTAACGGGACCTTATGCTGCTGGGAAAAGTCTGTTGATCCATAACATCACAAAGGGTGCTTGTATCAATATTGAACGGAACGGCACAACAATTGCCATGGATCATGGTGTGGCAGATGTAGATGGAATGAGCGTCTTCCTCTTTGGAACGCCGGGCCTCCTTCGTTTTCGTACAATGCGAAAGATTCTGAGTGAAGGTGCAGACGGCATCATATTTGTAGTGGACTCGGCTGATGTCGAGTCGGATGCTCGGGCCAAGCTCTTCTTCAGGGAAATTGCCTTTTTCTTACCTGGAGTACCTTGTGTCGTTGCTGCAAACAAACAGGACCTTGAAAATGCCCGGCCCGTTGACACAATGCGCTCAGATATGCGATTCCTTGCTGGAGTTCCAGTGATTCCATGTTCTGCCAAGACCGGACAGAATGTAGATAGCATGCTTCGTACGCTCCTATACCTGTCAATGATGCAGTGGAGTTCGGTCTTTGCCAAATTCGCAGAGCATAGTGGTAAACCCGACGGACTCAAACAACTGATGGCTGACCTTAACATGGGTCGCGCACAAGCAGTTGGTTATCTTCGTCGATTTGAGCTCAGAAAGCTTCTAGACGTTCAAATAGGCGATGAACAATTCACGGTTCGTGATGCTGTCAAGCCACTGATGGAGAATCCAGTTCTTCTCATGCGGCGCACCTAGGTCTATTAGAAAGAATCAAAAGCCGAGTAATTCGCCTCTGCACTATAACGAGGTGAGCGTAATGTCCGAAGATGAAGTTATTGACCTCGATCCCGCGCAGCTGATAGAGCATGCCAATGCTGCAAAAGAAGCTGGAAACCTCCCAGAGGCTGCAAAACTGTACAATGCTGCTGGAAATGTCTACATGTCTGTGGCAGAGTATGAAGAGGCGTTGAAGGCGTTTGAAATATCTCTCCAAATCTATCGCCAGATCAATGATGCTGCGGGAGTCGCGGACGCGCTCTATAACATAGGACTAGCTCAGATCAATCTGGAGAAGTGGGACCAGGCCGTCAAATCGTGCGAAGAGGCTGTTGATCTCTTCAAGAAGGCCTCAAATAAGGAGGGCTCAGCTGACGCCCTATATGCACTGGCACTTGCCAAACTTGGACATGGTTCATTCGATGAGTCCCTCGAACTCTTCAAGCAAGCACAGCGGGCGTACAAGAGCCTTGGTAATCAACAGGGTGTCGCCAGTACAACCGTTGATATTGGCAATGCGTACGCCGAACGCGAGGACTGGGTCACTGCCACAAAGATGTTCAAGAAGGCTCTGAAAATATATCAGGAGCTCGATGATGCCGCCGGGATTGCTGACATTTACTCACTTCTTGGAGACATCGCTGAGATTAACAACAACCAAAAGAAGGCAGCCGAGTACTTCGTAGACGCAGCGGAGCACTATATC
>JAGSHP010000354.1 GCA_029855925.1 Candidatus Thorarchaeota archaeon
CCCTGACAGCTGGAATGAACCATTTGCATACGAGTCTTTTCTAGGCGAGATTAAGACTGCACTTGTATTACTGGACTGGATATCAGAACGAAGCGAACGTGAAATAACCGAAAGATTTGGCATTGGTATGGGCGATGTTCACCGTTTTACGCAATCCGCCGAATGGCTGGCATATTCAGCCTCAGAGATAGCCCGTGTCTGTGGTGTCAACCGGTACTTCGACTCTCTCAAAGAACTACAATTGCGTTTGAAGTACGGAGTAAGACCCGAACTCATAGAGCTGGTGAGCCTGAAGGGTATTGGCAGGGTACGAGGGCGAATGTTATACCAACATGGCTTCAAAACAACTAGCGATCTGTACTCTGGCAAGTTTGAGGAAATTGCCCGCGTTCCAACAATTGGTAGTACAATTGCAACTGCAATTAAGGAGCAGTTAGGCGTTCCTGTTGCTATTAGTTCTGTTTCACCTGATGACACCCTAATGGGTGATGAACTACCACTTCAGACCTCTTTAGACGACTTTGAATTCGAAGAATAGTTAGAACCAAGATGGAGCTATTTCCTTCTTTAGTTCATCAATGGTTGCCTTTGTGTGAGAAATACAGGTATCGCTCTCATGTTGAAACTCTTCAGGAGGGGATGAACTTGCACCAGCCAAGGCCTCCAATGTGAGCCTTGTACCAATCGAAACAACCTCAATGTCATAACCTCCCTCCAAGAAGTAAGTGATGCGCCCCTTTGAGTATCGCTTTGCAATTTTGATGAGTCTTCTATTCATCATATCTATGTCGTCTAGAGTGAGCCCAAGCATTGTAAGTGGGTCTCTATGATGGCAATCGTATCCCGCAGAAACCAGCACAAACTCGGGCTTATATTCCTCTGCAATTGGTTCTATGATCTCACTAAACGCAAGGTCATATGACCTCCTACCCGCACCGGGATACATCGGAACATTCACTGTGTAGCCTCTCCCAGCTCCCTTGCCGATTTCTTGGACAAATCCGCTGCCCGGAAATAATGTCCTCCCGTCTTGGTGAAGCCCAATATACAATACCCTATCTGTGTCATAGAACGTGTTTTGTGTCCCATTACCATGATGGGCATCGTAGTCAACAACCAAGACCCTCTCCAATTCTCCTCTGGTGATGAGATGATTGGCAGCCACTGCAATATTATTGATAAAACAAAATCCAAAGGCCCTATCATACTCGGCATGATGCCCCGGCGGTCGACAGAGCACAAATGCATTATCACTCACCCCCTCCAGAATTCGATTGACAGCCAATACTCCTCCTCCTGCTGCATGCAATGCTGCAGTATATGTAAACCCGTTTACAGCAGTGTCTAGTGTATAGTATCCTCCCCCTCGTTCGGACTTTTCCTGAATCGACTTGATATATGCTCGGTCGTGCAGTTCGTAGATTTCTTCTAGGCCCGCTGGCTCTGCCTGAATGACCTGTACTCCCTCGGTCAGTAGTCCACTCTCTCTTATCTCCTTCATAGTATGAATCAATCTTTCAGGACTCTCCGGATGCCCGGGGGACATCTCATGTCTGACAAAACTATCATGATAAACCAAATCAGTTCTCATGGCACACCACCGAACCAATCTCATCCAAGTCTATTGAGGATTGTGACTGAGCAAAACGACAAGCTTTATCTTTAGTATGCCTTTCGTTCTTGTTGCAAGGGTCGGTAGTCTAGCTTGGTATGATTCTTGCTTGGGGTACTCCCAACTCACTGGTTGGGAATCCAAGCTGCAAGAGATCGGGAGTTCAAGTCTCCCCCGGCCCACCATACCTATGTCCGCTTGTCTGTCACAAGTCCCACAGTGAATTTTCGAGATTGGAAGAACACCAGTTTCACACACTAGGTGTTGTCGGGAACTTGCCAAAGTGTTTCGTAGATTGGCCCCTTTTGAGTGAGTGTGCTCTTCTTCATCCTAAATTCCGTCACGACCATTGTTCCTATAGACTCGTCCTCTAATGACTCAAGATTTGATATCACCTGCTCTCGATCATACACAGACCTCACCCTAGCAATTGTAGCATGGGCCCTGAACTTCTTGTCAGGTGGATACGAAAGCATTCCGAGGGCATCGTCAATTCTATTCTTGAGGTCAATCATCAGGTCTTCATTTTCAGTCACACCAACCCAGATGACCCTAGGCCTCCGGATACTCGGGAATGCTCCGACTCCGGCCAGCCTAATGGTGAAGGGCGAAACATCAACTGCAGTGAGACGCTCTCTTATGCGCTCAATCCTGTCAATGGGCGTATCTCCTAGGAATCTAAGTGTGAAATGGATGTTTTCAGGTTCGACTATTTTCAGCTTTGCAGCCCGCCTATCAAGACGCTGCTGAACATGAGCAATTCTAGTGATAAGCGCAGAATCATCGATATCGATGCTAAGAAAGGCCCGTACAGCTTTCTCCATCTCAATCACATCATCATTGTTTGTTACCAATCAGGTAATGCGCAACGTCTTACTTAAGGAGCACCGAAAGATAGTCTTAAAGCATAATCCCCCAAAGATGTGTCTTGGTGACATGTAACATTGGCCCGCAGGAAAGAATCTGGGATAGATGTTCCAACATCCACCCGCGACTCAGCAAAGAAAACGAGCAGACGCCGGCACTCCGAGGTTCTGAGTGCTGAAAGGGTTGTACTGGAACCAATTGGATATCCATTTAGAATGCGGGGCGATCCCAAGCCGGTTGGACTGGAAGTAGATAACCCTGAGCTATTTGCGGACTATGCTCGGGAACAGTGGATGGGTGGCGTCATCTCTTTGGGAATGTATCTATTTGACAGATACGTCATGCCAGATTTTGCTTTTCGAGTTGTTGAGGTCACTCCTGACAACGCTGTCATGACACGTACGACAAGAGTCGAACTCAAAACTCAAGTTACTGTTGATACGACACCCCAATTACGATATTCAATGAAGGACATCATCGGCCATGAACAAGTTAAGCGAAAGTGCCGTCTAGTCTTGAAATATCTGCAAGAGCCCGCGAGGTTTGGGGAATGGGCTCCACGTGCGATTCTATTTCATGGGCCCCCAGGTACAGGCAAGACTATGACTGCTCGTGCCTTAGCGCAAGAGGCCAACGCCAACATATTCCTAGTCAAGGCGTCGGATCTTATTGGGGTTCATGTAGGCGACGGCGGTCGTAGAATCTCCGCCCTCTTCGAAAGTGCTCGGTCGTCGGCTCCAAGCATTGTCTTTGTGGACGAACTCGATGCCATTGGGCTCGCTCGCTCATTTCAATCAATAAGAGGTGATGTTTCAGAGGTAGTCACAGCACTACTTGGAGAGCTTGATAGTACAGACGAAACGTCCGGAGTTGTTGTGATTGGGGCCACCAACGCATTGCCATTGTTAGACGACGCCCTGCGCAGTAGATTTGATGCAGTCTTCGAGTTCAAGCTACCCACTGAGAATGAGCGACTGGCTTTGCTTCAGCAATACGCATCTAGACTACCCCTCCCTCTTAATGCTGACCTATATCAATTGGCCCGGAGAACTGATGGGCTATCTGGCCGTGACATCCGTGACAGATTATTGAAGGAAGCACTTCACATAGCAATGTTGTCTGACATGAATGAGATTCCATCATCGATAATTGATCAAGTTCTTGAGAGCATCAAGACAAAATCCACACCAGATTACATGGTCTAGACTCCGAGGGATTTGTTTGAGGTTCATAATAATTACAGGAATGCCGGGGGCTGGAAAGAGCGAGGTCGCTCGTATTCTAAGAAAGGAGTTCAATATTTCCACAATTGTGATGGGCGATGTGATCCGCGCAGAAGTTCGCTCTAGAGGGCTCGATCCCACACCACAAAACACGCGCAAAATAATGTTAGAATTGCGAGAACTCGATGGACTTGGTGCTATTGCGAAGAAATGCCTTCCACAAATCAAGTCGCTAGAAACCAATCTCGTGGTCATTGAAGGCTGCAGAAGCCTTGCAGAAGTTGATGTCTTCAGGGCGTACCCAGCTGATGTGACGATTGTCTGTGTGCACTCTTCCCCCTCTACCAGATTTATGCGGTTGCAGGAACGCGGGCGAAAAGATGCGCCCCCTGACTTTGAAACATTTCGAGAACGTGACCTTCGGGAGATATCCGTTGGTCTTGGTGGAGTAATTGCGCTGTCTGATGTTATGATTGTCAATGAAACCTCACTTGAAACACTGCAGGATGAAGTTCGTTCTGTGGCTCGGAGGTTGGTCCAATTTGAACATTGAAATTAGATGTATCGTGAGTCCGACTGAGGACCAGAACCTTGTCCACAAGGCAATCTCGAACCTATTTCCGATGCTGCCCATCACCTCAGCCAATGATGAGATATTTGCACGGACGGATGACCAACTGGTACTTGACTGGTTGCGCGCTCGGATCTTCGAGCAACGAATTATTGATGTTGTACGTACACGTCTGCTGGCAAACCTCTCTGGACTATCAACCATTCTACAATTAGACAAACAATTTGCATTAACGAACAAGGTGCGCGTGATAGACGATGATGAAGAGCCGCCTCTTGGAGCAATACGTCTCCGCCTCTCTTTTACAGATGAATTCGAGTTTCACCAGTTTCTACACTGGTTTACGCCTCCAACCGTAGATGGGCGTGTTGTCTCTCAGTAAACGACAACACGAATCTCTCTTGTCATCATCTTATGAATTCTGACCTTAACTGACACCTCTTCCGTCAAACCTCTCTCTTGGATGAGCCGTCCAACATTCATCTCCTTTTTGCTACAGATGCATAGTCTACCCCCATTTCTAATGATAGTGCTAAGCTCATCCAGCAGCTGACTGACAATCCTAATGGGTTGACCACCACGAGTTGAGCTGGTTCTTCCGTATGGTGGATCGGTCACAACTACATCAACCTGATTAATTGGTAAGAGTCGAGAGTCCCCCTGAACTAGGGCACTTGTTTTGCTTCCAATCTGTTGAAGATTTTTCCTTGCACCCTGTAGCAGACGCCAGCTCATATCAATGCCCACCGTTCTTGCGCCCAACTGAGCCCCCTCGCAGAGTATTCCACCTCCACCACAAAATGGGTCAAGCATTATGTCGCCCGGCATTACACGTGCAAGATTACACATCGCACGTGCCAAATGTGACCTCATCATTGAAGGGTGAAAGAATGCCCTGTTGTTTCCTTTTCTTTCCCCAAGCTCCGAACGCAAGGGTGACTCGTTTAATATCCCTATGA
>JAGSHP010000100.1 GCA_029855925.1 Candidatus Thorarchaeota archaeon
GCGTGCCGGTCTTGTCAAAGACAATCGCCTCGAGACCTCTTGCGCGCTCGAAGGCGGCGCGGTCTCTGATCAATAGTCCATTCTTCGCAGAGATGGAGGTCGACATCGAGACGACCAGTGGTACTGCAAGACCGAGTGCGTGCGGGCAGGTGATGACCATGACCGTCACCGCGCGTTCTATCCCGAACTGGAACGGTTCTCCCACTGCAAGCCACACGCTTAGGGTGAGAGATCCAACAACGAGAGCTATCACCGTCAGCATGAACGCTGCCCGATTGGCGAGGTCCTGTGTACGAGACTTGCTCTCTTGAGCCTCTTTCACAAGGTCGATGACCTGAGCAAGATAGGTCTCGCTCCCGATCTTTCGAATCTCGATCTCAACACTTCCATCACCATTAATCGCGCCACCGATCACTTCGTCGCCCGGACTCTTGTTCACAGGCTTTGACTCACCAGTAATCATTGACTCGTTCATGCTGGTGCGCCCCTTTTTGATGACACCATCTGAGGGGACACGCTCACCGGGTTTCACCAGCACAACATCGCCCTTCTGTAGAGAGGATACCTCAACGTCAATAGTGCTGCCATCCTTCTGAACGAGATGAGCAGTGGTCGGGAGTAGTTTCACAAGCTCCTCCAGAGCACGTGAGGCGCCCATGACAGAGCGCATCTCGATCCAATGACCAACAAGCATGATATCAATCAGCGTGACAAGTTCCCAGAAGAACATCGTTCCCGCAAGACCAAATACCACAGCAGCACTATACAGGTAGGCAACAGAGATGGCCACTGCGATGAGCGTCATCATCCCCAACTGTCGTTTCTTGACCTCCTTGACGAGCCCCATTAGAAAAGGATAGCCACCATAGAGGTAGACCAGGGTCGAGAAGCCAAAGAGTACGTATAGGTCTCCAGGAAACGTAAGAAAGTCAAGCCCCAGCAAAGTCCGGACCAGCGGCGAGAGCAAGACCACGGGGGGCGTCAAGATCATCGAGATGATGAACCGCTTCTTGAAGTCTTGCGCCATCATCTCATGGTGGCTCATTCCTCCCTTGGACTTGTGGTCCATCTTACCCCGTCCTTCGTGCTTCATCTCACCATGTTCCTTGTGTTCCATTTTACCATGTCCTTCGTGTTCCATAATCGTCATCTCCCTAAGGCAAGTCACACGTCCAGTATCATTCGACCTACTTGCCGAACACCACGCCCGATCAGCGCTCCAACGCTCAATATACCATGAACCCAGTGGATGTGTGGTTACTCTTTAGACGCGATATATCTACCACGATATATTTATGCCTTTTCATGGGCATATTAGTATCGAAATCGATATATCCCTGTCGATACATTTATAGGATGAAGTGGATATGTATCGGTGGAGACACACACGGAACTGCTGACTGATCCGCACGGGCGACGGAGGATGTTGCCTGAGGCTACTGATTGGTCAGTAGTTCTCACACCTCTCCAAACGTGAAAAGTGATTGAAATGGGATGCGGACCTAAGATAGGAAAACGGAGAAAGTCCAGGCAAAAAAGTGGCTCGGAGAAAGTACGCCAAAGTTCCGATTCTGGTGCCATGATAGTGCTTCCGAGAATACCGAACAAGTGCCCCAACTGCGGGGCCCCTTTGCATGAGAAGAGCGTGACGTGGATTGGACCCACCACTGCAAAGTGTCCGTTCTGCGACACTGGAATTCCCCTGGAGTTTGACAGAATATCCTAGTGGGAAGAGTGGACACAGATGATTGATCTGTTGTATCTGATTGTTCTCGGTTCGGACATTATTCTTCTTGCAGGACTGGGAATCAGTATTCTCACACCAAGTCATCGGATTTGGCCACCTCCAAAGAGAGACTCTTGGCAATACTGGGCCTCGTGGTTCTTCATCTCAGTGGCATCCATTGGAGTCCCCCTCGTAGGAATACTCGATTGGGACTCGATGTGGCTCCTACACTGGACGCGATTCCCTGTTGCAACTGGAATGGTGATCATCTCAAGCGTGATCATCTACAAGAGCATCAAGACACTGAGCTATCATCAGAGCCTGGGACTGGAGGGAACGCTTGTTGAGAGTGGACCGTACCGGTACACGAGAAATCCGCAATACGTCGGGCTGATACTCTTCTATATTGCAACGATAATCTTTACGAACTCATTCTTAGCACTCATAACCGGTTCATTGCTCATTCTTGTATATGCTGCGACGCCGTTCAGTGAGGAACCGTGGTTGCTTGAACGATACGGAGAACCATACGCGAGATACAAGCAACGGGTCCCTCGATTCTGGGGGCGAGCAAGTCGTGATGAAGGAGCAACACCACCATAATCCGGCACGTTCGAGATGGTGATTCCAACTACTCGATACATGGAGCACGTCGTCGCCTGAGAGAGACTATGGCCACAACTGCGATAATGCCCACACCACCACTAACAATGATGAGGGGTATGTAACCAGCCAATGTGTCAGGAGGAGAAGATGGCACATCAAGTGTTAGTGCATGTAGCAACATCTGGATTATTGTACCGTCAGTAGCCACGGATACAATAGCTAGGTCTAGGTACCAAGACGTGTGCCAAGAGGCGGGGTCGGAAGAAGGCATTGCGGTCCAAGCAACCCAAGCGGTGCAGAGAAATTCCCAATGCAGCTCGTGGAGCTTGGATAGACTCTCATCATCCTGATAGGAGACCATGAAATCGCTATTACAAGACCCAGTGTCGTTGAGATACAGGCTAAAGTTAGATGAACACAGGATTGGAAGAAATGTTCCCGGCACCCATGTTATCATGTCAGGGCTCTGGGGGCTGGAAATATTGAGCCCGAGCGTTTCATTTTGCGCCACAACCGATGCCCATGCGGACTTCATGTTCTCAAGATACTCCGAACCGTTCAGCACTCTGTACACGTCAATAGAGATCACATTGGTCACATTATTAGGTTGAGAATATGATTTGATCATGACCTCAACGTAGTAGCTCTCATTAAGGCCTACAAAGAGGTCATATCTGTATTTGACAGGTCCAGAATAACAAGCCTTACTATACATGAACAGAAGAATGTCACGATAATTCTTCAGGACATTCAAGACCGTGGCGTTTTCGAGAATTGCAGGGGTGTATTGCGCCACCATCTCATTGAGATCTTGCCCAAGAAAGAACACGTCTTGACCACCAATGTTCAGGGTCACGTTATGTGGCGCCGGAAAGATAGAGGTATCTGCAGGTGACGAAGTGTCAGCGGCAATCGAGGTAATTGGGCGAGCAGGGGCACCATGTTCGACAGTGGAAAACAGTATCGAGAATATCATAGCGAAAATCAATAACAGAGATAGGAACTTTGCGCACTTCACTTTTCATCCTCCTTCACAAGTAATAGTTCGGGCCATCGTAAACTATGGAGTATGCCCAATCGCGTCCGGAGAGCTGCCCATTAATGCTAGTACCATCGTTCAATAGAGGAGCTGATAAGATACGCGACTCCAATGAAGTACTGGTAGTAGCAATAGGTGTTGTTAGAAGGAACATGTTCCAGACAGGCACTAATATTTCAATCATAAGTAGCGCGACCTCAAACCTCAAAGACTCACGATGATAATGCTGACGACCGAACGATCCCCCCTTAGATTTACTCGTGCACTCACTGCACCACCACTAATCTCATGACCCACATAATTCCATCCCAAGTTACTCATCTCAAAAATTGTATATGAACTTTGTCGCCATTCGCAAGGCCGAAATCAAGAGAAACTCGCAACCGCCTCACTGGGCCATGTTTTCTATGTTTCTCAAATGGCATCGGATGGTTGCAAAGGTCCGCACAAAGGATGGTTGGCAGAAGTGTACGTACATTGTTGTGAGAAGGAATCCGGACTAGTCGGTAGCATATTTCATAGTACCACCTCTAGTGATGGCGAAACAGACTGAACTGGAACGAGCAGAATCAGCCAGCGCTTAGACTTATGCAACAGAGTCATTCAGCGATATCTACCAGAGGTACAATGTCGGTATTTGGTTTCTTGCAATGATATGTCAGATTGTTACCGGGATCGTCCACATCAAACTCGATCACGCGATCATCTAGATCCCTAATCTTGCGAGCGATGGCAAGAATCTCTTGATTTGTGAGACCCAGTCGCTTGGCCACAAGCCGCAGGTCGGTCACAGATCGCCTCATCACAATATCATGCACGAGCTGTTCCCAGTGCTGTTTGAAGGAGAAGCGCAGACTGGAGAGGATCACAAACTCGAGTAACCATGTGTTGGACGGCTGACCCAATGGAGTGGGCTGACCAGTTCTCTCACCATCAACAGTGGGTGCGACAATAGTTCGATGCACCAACAGGTCTTTCACAAACGAGGTGGTCCCCACCCTCTTAGAATACCAGTCAGGATTGCTCGCGTGAAGCGTTGTGGCATCAATACTCGGATAGCCCGCATCCTTCCAGCTCGACACGGCGAATTTGTATTTTCGTTCCCAGCTGTCCCATTTGATGTACTTGGACTCGTCCAGACTCTGACTCAACTCTTGTGCGATCTTGGCATCAGCAGAGAAGGGGCCCAATGACAGTCGTACCAGAAGCGCCTTGGTCGCACCATCGTTCCCGTCCAGAAATTCTCTCTCCGCCTCTGCCAAATACTTCTCAGCCGATCTCAATTCATCAAGATAATCCAAGGAACCATCTCCAACATAGTCATAACGACTATAGCACAGATACACATAAGATAGCTGTATTGCACTATCTGTCTCTTGGCTCGGTCGGAAACGCGAAGGCTCTTCATCTGCGGTGGCGGGATTATGCGCAGTCGGCAAAGGTGGAAGGGGGACTGCTGATTGTTTGGACTCCAGTGATTCGTATCGGACTTCAAATCGGCAATCAGGACACGGTAAACAAGAAACCGCACTGAGACGATACGTTCGTCACGATCTGGTGAGGGGGAGCAGATTACTTGGAGGAGCCAGCAAAGGAAC
>JAGSHP010000225.1 GCA_029855925.1 Candidatus Thorarchaeota archaeon
CTATGAACGAATAGTTGAAATTTCTAGAGACCTCTTTACACAATCAATTTACCATCGCACCGAACTCAGATTTCTTTTCGAGCACCTCTCAAACGATGACAAAATGGATGTGGTCCGTCCGCACATTGAAGAGTTCCTTGGGGCGGATCCAATCTTCCTTGGTGGTTCGGGGAACCCCTTGTGGGTTGAAGAGATGATCATCACATACGGGAATAAGGATGATGTCAAGGTTCTCATTCGTTCGCTGAACGAAAGACCAAGATCCTTGGGTAACATATGGTTAAGGAATCTAGAGCGAGCAGAGGAGATAGCGAAGAAACTGTCAAATCCTCTCTCGAGGCTTCTATACGATATTGACATCGCTGGAGGTTGGGATACATACAGAAAGGAACTCGAGAACAATCCAAAGAAGGCTGAAGAAGACTTGCTTCTCTTTCTGAACGAGGGTCAGACTGACTATGGATTCTCCTATCTCACCTCTGGGGAGGTTCTTAGAGCCGTGGCACTCAAGCATTGGAAGAGGCTCTTCCTAAACGATAGGGTGTCGAAGGAGATTCTGGAGTTCTATCTTGGAAACCTGTTCGAAGAAGAAAACGATGAGATTGTCGAGTTTGTAGCACGTGAGGTCGACAGAATTCATGAAAATCTCAAAGAGAGGGAGAAGGAACAACCAATGGCGCTTCGCCCTTCCAAGTTCTCATGGCGTGTTCAAGTATTAGACACGATCCGAGAAAGATGTGGTTATCATGGACTGAAACGATTACTCGCCAAAGTCAAGAACTCGTACGCAATTGAGGGAGTAATGACATATCTCGTTCAGGCAGCCAAAAAAGAGGGCATCCCGAAATCAGAACTTGCTTCATTGAAGGCATTCAACAAGCTGAGTAGGAAGACTAGATGGCATCTACTTCATGACTATGATGGATAGACCTATTGAGTCGCAAACTAGTGGGATTATGATTTGTGGGAGGGATAGCGAGGCACTCCCATAGGTCATTTCTCTTTGGAGAGTTCTAACCTTTCGGAGGATTGTTGTCACAGTACCCTGCTTCGCGTTGAGCCAGTCAGCAACCATCGTACCAGAGTTGACTGGTCGAGATGAATCATTCATTCTAGAATTCAGACCGGGATGGTATTGAGTAACATCGAATTTGGCAATGATGCTTAATCCTGTTTCCCCTATCACATTTGACTTGACCACAATAACAATTATTAATCTGCACATGTTCCTTGTTGCAAAGTGACTTCAGTTTGCTGAAATGGGTGATGCAAATGGCTTGGGAGTGGGACATTCGGATAGTCTTCGAGTACGACAACAGGCTGCTCTACTTCTTGACACTAGTGGGGCTAATTCTAACTTTCGTAGTGACTTCCTTCAGTCTTGTGGAGATTGTTGGTGTCTTCCTTGCTTTTCCCTTGGCCTTGGGCTACTGTGCACTTCTTGCAGGGGAAATCAAGTACATTGACGTTGCTGACCAGACCAGCGACACAACCTGTGCAGGCTTTGTTATCATTTGGATTATCATGGATCTCGTCTTCATGGGTCTTGGCGTACTAGGTAGCTGGTATCTGGACCCGTTGCTCATTCTTCTTTGGTACCTGTGTCTATTCTTCTATCC
>JAGSHP010000113.1 GCA_029855925.1 Candidatus Thorarchaeota archaeon
AGATTGACATCGAATATGAGCAAAATCATCTTGAATCGGGGGTGGGAATCTCGTCGGTCCTCCCAGTCTTCATCAACGAGGTACCGCACATTGACCAGACCATCCTGTCCCGTGATGATGAGGGGAACATCGACGAGACCCTCACGCACTCCGATGATTGGATCATAGACAACACTGCCTTTGCAGACTACATGATGGGCCTTGCCGAGTTCTATCTTGGCTATAGGCTGGTGAAGAGCGAGCATCCTGTGGACATTCTTCTCATGGACAGAGTTCTATCGTCTGAGGTCTCTTCATTCTATGCCGAAACCTCTCCGTGGCGGATTGACTTGGACCACGACTGCGGTCTGATAGGAATAGAGGTCAAAGGTCGGAAGTTCACCAAGACCGACTGGGCGTATGCTCGAAGGCTCTTTGGCAATCTTGCTCTTGACACCCCACCTGCCCGTGGCGAGTTCATTCATCCAAGAATAGTCACGGAGTTGTTGAGGCGCGGCCCCATGACCAAAGAGGAGATCATGCAGGTCCTAAACATATCTGGTACAGGTTGGGAGAAACGGTTGGACCGCGTGCTCAAGGAGGCGGTCAAGACCGAGAACGGTATCGGCCCGGTGCTCAAGCGGAAGAAAGAGTACTACCATGCTGTCCCAAGGCTTAGAGATCTTCATCAGCGCATTGCCAACCTTGTTGATGATGTCTGTGGCCGAATCTTCTCAAGTGACGAGTCATTGCTCTACGACCAGCGCTTCAAGGTCAATGGTCGTTGGCTCACAACGAATGACCTTGCATTTCTCAGTCTCATGTCTCTGTATCTGACAATGGATGCCTGTTGGAACAACCCAACGCTGTTCGTCGGAGTTGCAAAGGACTCGTCCGCCCGCGACTTCAAGTCGCAGCTCCTTCCAGTTCTGAACTATGTTGGGCGCTTCGAGGGCGGATTTGGTCCGCAGGGAGAGGTCCCTGATACGGACAGAATGATTCTACAATGGATCTCGCTGAGGGAACATGAGACCCTCACCGTCCCCTGGGCAACGTGCGAGTATGACACCGCCTTCAAGACAATCGTGCCGCACCTTGAGAGAAAGCCCGGCATGGTGTCAGGGGCAAGAAGAAATCAGGTGTCTCTTAACCGGACTTTTGTAAAGGCGTACTTTCAGCTATCACAGGCACAGAGCGATCCAAAACTGAGAAGCAACGTACTTCTCTATGACCGGCTCGTCTATCCGGACTTTGACTCGGGAGATGACCAGACCCTTGTACTGAAACATGATTATAATAATCAGCCTGAGCGACTCGCCGTCATTCTATATGAAGGTGCGGACAACCCCATTCAGAAGTTCCTGATTACACTATTCAGTCACATGACCCGTCCCAGTATCCCTGAGATGTTCGGTCATGTATGGCCCCTCTTCGAGGCCGACAAGATTGCAAAGTATCACTATGATGAACAAGTGCGTGTCATCAGGAGCACACGCAGCTGGTTGTCGGCAAGACCAGAGTTACGCGAGTACTTGTTCTATCTCGGATCATTTAGAGAACGGAGGTCAGACATTGAACACACAAGAAAATATACCTGAGAACCTGTTTACAGACTTTGATGGCACATTTGATGGCATTCTTGCTAGGGTGGTCTCGGTACCCGCCAACTACACGTCGGAATGGTCGGGCACTGCAGCTCGTTATGAGTGCAAGATCAAGGTCCGGTACAACAAGGAGCTCATGTCACAGCTTGAGGAGGGAATGATGCTCGCAGTGCCGAATTTCAGAGGGAAGTCAAAGAAGAGTATCAAGAGCAACATTCAGCGCTACACGGTCATGGTGATCTCAAAAGTCTGGCCTCAGCACTACGGTCTCAGAGGAGTCAGTGATAGTCACTACATTCCGCTGCAGCTGGAGGTGATTGAGCAGGCTGTTGAGGACTGGGACACGGACGATCAGACAACCATGCTTGTGGAGATGTCGGCAATTCCCATAAACTATGACCTGGTGGTCATGCCCGACGGGGAGATTGAGTTCAGGAAGGGCTTTTCATATCCCCTCCTCGGTTCGAAAGTCTTTGTTCTGAGCATGGAGACCATTGATCACGTGTACAACGCCCGGGTCCGAGAGGCCCTTGGAGTGACACGGAAGAGGACGGTCTCTGATCCACGCAAGGACCCACGGGTCGGCGTGCTGCGGATGTTTCAGGAGTCTGAGGCAGAAATTCCTGTCTATGTCGACCTTGAGAAGCTTGTCCGTTATCACTTCGGAGTCTTCTCGTTCACTGGTGGCGGGAAGAGCAACCTGCTATCGAACCTGTTCAGGCGAATCCTCTATCACAGCCCTGACACAAAACTGGTCATCTTTGACATCAGTTGCGAGTATCCCTTCCTGCTCAGTGATGTGCTGCTCGACCCGAAGATACCCAGCTCTGTCATTCTGGAGCAGGAGGCAAAGAGCGGCGCGGACTTTGCACGCTCGATAGTCAAGCCTCGTGATTTTGAGGATGATCCGCGGGCATCCAAGATTCTTGAGTCCGTCTTTGATCGGGGAGGAGTCACCTTCTATAGTCCCCCCTCTACCCAGGTCCCGACTTACGGGTCCATACTGTCCGAGATTCGGACTCTACGAAACGGCAGTTCCGACCGACCAAACTATGTTCAGGCAATGGATGACATTCTATACTCGGTTCTTGGGTGGATGGGTTCGTGGGGCAAGTCTGAAGGGGATACGATAGATGGTCAGTTCGTTGACCATCTCTCCAAGGCAGCAATTGATGCTATGACCCGCTTCAAGGTTAATGATAGGGCGAACATCTACGCATGGGCCTCGACAAGGGACTCGTTGAAGGTCTCAATTGCAAGGGCTCAGGAGACAAAGCAGAGCGGTGTGACGGTCTCCGAGATTCTGAAGATGCTGGGTGGCGAAGAGCGGCTCATCATCATCTCTATTGCAGATCCCGATACGCTCCGGGAACTTGTGATTCGTCTGACCAGCGCGGCCCTGAAGTACCGTAAGAAGTCCTTTGAGATCAAGCCTCACCTTTTGTTCGTGTTTGATGAGGCTCAGGAGTTCATTCCCAGCCGCGCCTCTGGTCAACTTGAAGACTGTAGTCGTGCTGTAGAGCGATTGCTCAGACAGGGTCGGAAATATGGTCTGGGTGGTGCCATTGCAACACAGAGGATTGCCTATCTGAACACGAATATCCTGCAGCAACTTCACACGTTCTTTGTCGGAACCCTTCCACGACCATATGACCGTACTGTGGTTAGCAGCTCGTTTCAGATTGATCTTAGCATCCTGGACAAGACCCTCGAGTTCCCGCCTGGTTCATGGCTGCTCTCAAGTTACATTGCCACGGGGATTGACAACGTTCCCATCTTTGTCAAGGCAGACAACTCTGAAGATGTCTTGAGGGCACAGGTTGAAAAGCAGACCTGATGCCATCGGTTCAATTTTGAAAAAGAAAGGGTGAGTCGAGCCAGATCACAACCAGGCCCGACCAGTCCATGACTACTAGGTTGCCTCAGTAATGGATGCATCTTCGTCATCGTCCGCATCCGACGCCTCAATCACAGGATGCTTGTCCTCTCTTGGTTCGTCAATGAATACTAGGTACGGAAATGATGCCTTGACAAGGTTGTCCAGAACGCCAACAACATTTGCGTCCACTCGCACCGCATCCGACTTTAGTTCGAGAAAGAGCGGATCAGGAATCGAGTCTATTGCCATCTTGAGCGAACGGCGAGCAAAATAGGTTGCTTGTTCGCAGATGAGCAGAATAGCCAGATCCTCACGCCATTCAAAGAGCAATGTCATCTGTGTGATGTCAATTCGCTTGAGCTGAGCCTTCGTGTGCAGAGTCTCTGAGAGCACCGACGATATCGCGGATATGGACATGCTCATCAGCTGGTCTGGAATGACGAGCTTCTCGAGACCTCGTGTCTGGATTGCACGTGAATAGACCGCAATTCCTGTGGAATTGAAGATTATGATTCTGAATAGCGGCGTTGGTAACCTGTACAAGTAGTTGGGATTTCCCAGGTAGACTCCAATCAGCAAGACCAATCCGATGAACGTTATCAAATCGCCAAGCTCATACACTGACAGCTCAGCAA
This sequence comes from Candidatus Thorarchaeota archaeon, assembly GCA_029855925.1. Classification (GTDB taxonomy): domain Archaea; phylum Asgardarchaeota; class Thorarchaeia; order Thorarchaeales; family Thorarchaeaceae; genus B65-G9. Next base: position 4,098 of record JAGSHP010000113.1, read on the forward strand.
TGGACTTGATTGAGAAGAAGTTGCCAAGAATGGGCGGGATTCCAGCGACGGCTAAGATCAACAGGGCCGAGGTCTCAATCATCCCCTCGCGTTCGTGACTTATCCTCCAGCTCTTGATCGAGACAACCGCTCCGAACAAGAACGCACTTATGCGAATAGCATCGTGAGCAAAGTCATTTGCCATCGTCAGCTGAGTGATGCTTGTCCCAAGAGAGACTATGACCGCTGTAGTGATCAGTCCCATGCCGACAAACGCGCTCATTATTGCCAGACGGACTAGGTGAGGCTTCAGGCGCGACACCTGCTCGAAGTGGACATACAGTGCGTAGTACATGAAGATGTATGCAAAGCCATTCGCCAAGACTGACGTATTGGATTCCAAGAAGTCTGGTAGGAACGGCCGGAATGCCCACAGAGTGAGGCCGATGATGCCGAAGATTAACGCTATTGTTAGAACATGCGCGTGCCGGTTCTTTCTGAATGTCTGATAGATGAACAGTAGGACCAGCAGCAGTAGAACAATCCAAAGTGCGAGAACGACCATGTTCTCAGGTTGTAGTTGCACACTTCAACACTCCAGGTTGGGCTTTCATTGCAATTTTCCATGCTCACATGGATTTTGCGCCATATTATCTTTCTTTGACTGTATCCCACGAGCAATGGTGTTCAAGTCAGAGAAATATGAGGTCCGGTTCGAGTCTCACACAGTGGCGACATGATGCCCTTATTCCGTCATACCTAAAAGTGATGCACTTGGGTCTCAGACTGAGTCGATCGACATGACGGTAGATGTTGCACGAGGCCTTGCTCGAGGATCACGATGGCTGAAAGCCAACACGAAGCGGCTCGCCTTCAAGAAACTGAAGAAGGACATCATAGATCGGGAAGCCTGTACTGAATGTGGCGCCTGTGTTGCCAATTGTCCTGAGAATGCTCTGAGTCTTGTTGAGGCAGATGACAAGTTCACCCCTACTCTGACAGGCAAATGCACAGCCTGCGGAATCTGCTATGTCGTCTGCCCAAGGACGCACGTGTTCTGGGACGACCTTCTTGGCAAATACAAGAGCGTCTGGCAGGCTCGTGTCAATGGATCACACAGGGGCCAGAATGGCGGTGTGGCCAGTGCAATTGCCGCGTACATGTTGGAGGAGAAGCTTACAGATGGTGTGGTGGTCGTCTCCCATGATCCTGACCGCAAGTGGAGACCCATTCCCGCAGTGGTGACCAATCCTGACGCCGTTATTGCTTCTGGTGGCACATGGTATACACA
>JAGSHP010000125.1 GCA_029855925.1 Candidatus Thorarchaeota archaeon
CAATGTACTCCATCAGGCTCTGCTGGTACCTATGAAGATGCTCCTGTTTCAAGCTCTTGTACTTGGCTGTATAGTCCTTTACCCGTCTGGGCAGACCAAGCTTCCATTGACGAATATTGACCTCCGCCTTTCTGTCATCCAGTGTCTTTCTCACAAACCGCCTCTTAGATGACATCTCTATTATTCTCTCTACACTCCTTTGAAGCCCAATGACCGCCGCCACAAGATCCTTCGCATCTGCCTTGGTATCAGGGTTTCGTGCGGTGTAGTAGACTTCCTTGAGACGTCTCTTTGCATCAAGGATTACCGTGAGAAGACTTCTCAAATCTCTCATTTCACTTACCCAACCTGGAAAGGACACTCTTGTGTTTTACCTTTTTGGGCACCATCTCATACAACAGAATATTGGCATTGACCGTTGGAGTACGGACACCGGCTGCAGTTTTCTGTTGATGGCATAGGCACTGGCCTCCTCTCACCTCTCCAATAGGGGTCCATCCGTTCGACCGCTGCGATCACCCTCTGAGGATTGAACTTGTCTCGAAACACTTTGCCCTTTGAGCAGGAGAAGCAACGCTCTATGTTGGGTTTGCCACACCGACGGGCCTCGCTCTGAAGGCAGTACAGAACCAAGAGCGCCGTACTCCCGGTTGATACTCCCATGTCGCGCATTGCGAGAGCGTAGAGACCTGCTTGAAAGACATCCTCCTTTCTCACCTTGTACGGCAAGTGCTGCTGAGGAAACTTGAACTCGATGACCGCATCAAGAGCAGGTCCCTCCTCCATTCTTAGGATGGCATGATCGAAGCGTCCTCGGTACTTCCGTGTCATATTCGTCACAATCTGCTCAGTGAAGATGTACTTGCGGTGTGGCCTGGCATCGCTCCGCCCATTGATGAAATCGTGCAGTTTCCATTTTGCAGGATAGGTATTCGCGATGACTGCCCGTACGGTTCCCGGAAGTCCCCCTCTTGCAAGGATTAGAATTGCTAGGATTCCAATCAGGAAGACAAGTAGAAAGATCATGTTTGTAGTTGGGTCCACTTAATTCACCCCAGTATCCACATGATCGCTGCAATGAGGGTCAACATGAGGATGAACAGAAGGACCGGAAGACTTGGTCGTATCCCCGCAGTCGGTGTCACCTCAACATCTGCGTGAAGCTGGCTGCCCCGAGCTGCAGCCTCAGTTGGACTGTCACCCACCTGCTTTTTTAGAAATAATCTATATTCGCAGACATACTGAGTGCGAAGGTCCGAGACCGTTCGGTAACTCTTCAGATCGCGAGTCGAATAATCCGCCATTGGCAACATCCACACATGAATCAGTTCTGCTCCTGAAAAGGGCCACTATTAATTCTAATATAGTGGAGAGTAGGAAGCCCAAGCAGGAGGAATATCAATGGGATGATAAGCGCGGTCCTTAGAGACATCCCTGGGAGGTCGCTCATTACTCCTGTCAGTAGAGGACCAATAGAACCTCCAAAGAATGTGAAGATCGCAGCCACTCCAAAGAGCCTGGCCTCCATTCCATCGGGGATGATGCGCGCATACAGTGCTCGCGACAATGTCATGGTCCCACCGAGAGCGAACCCGGCTACTATGCCTACGAGCACTGGCGGAATGGCGGACCCAAAGACGATGAGCGTTGTAATCCCTCCCATCCAGATAAACAGGTTGGCCCCAAGCAGCCTTACGATTCCGAGTCGGTCTCCAAGTCGTCCATGGACGATAGCACCGACCAGAGCGCATGGCACAGCTATTGCCAACAGACCGATGATATGTTCTTCGGGGATGTGAAGCACTTGCTGAGATAGTAGTGATGCAAATGTCACAATTGTGGCAATGGCGTCGCCCCAAAGAATCGTACCTATGAGATAGGCCTTTACTGATGTGTTATTTGAAACCGCATTGAGACCCTTTCTAAGTGACTCGCTCAACGACTCTGATGACGAAGGAAGCCGTTCCTGCTCCCTGAGCCGTGAGACTGAGAGCATTCCGAATGCCATCAACATGCCGCCAATGAAGATCATCGCAGCAGCCCTTCCCAATAACCTCTCAAGTATCACCGCTCCCCCTGCGCCAATGGCGCCACCCAAGTAACCAACAGTTACACCCGCACCGGACGTTGTGCCCATTCTCTCCTCGTAACCCTCCTGGGCAAGGTAGGCATTCATTGCAGTCCAGCCAGTCTGTATTCCCAACGTCATGACTATGAACAGCATGATGATCTGGAGTAGTCCTTGCACCATAGATAGCGCCACGATGCTTGCCCCTGCAAGAGTGACGGACACTATCACCACTATCTTGCGAACCAGGGACTTCTGGCGGCTCCTATCGATGACAGTTCCCACAATCGGGGTCCAAATGCCTGCGATAGCCCCTGTTATGAGCGGGAGAATCCCAACTGTTGAACTACTACCACCTGCCTCAACGATCATCAATGGGAGATACATGGCATTTATGGCGAAGGCAACTGGAGTCGTTGCGAAGTCATACAGGGACCAGAAGATGGTCATCTCCCGATTCATGTTGCGTTTCATGTAGTCTTCACTACTCTGTCTGGACGATGGTCTGGTACTCACAAGACATGTTTAATAAGTATGGAGGAGCAGAGAACAACGAGGTTTATTTATATTGGACTTCCAATTGTGATAATCAATATAAATCGTGCCTCTATGGAATAGTGTAGGGTGTTCGTGTTATGTCTTCGAAGGATGAGTATGAAGGAGCCACCTCTGGACGTGTTCTGGATTTTGCTAAGGGCGAGAGAATCGTATTTCCCACGACGTTCAAGGCAGCCCTCGGGACCGAGAAGGCTTTGATGGTACTTGTGTACAAGGACCGTCAGGTAAGAATCTTTCCTCTTGACAGCGAATCGGTCTACTATCTCAGTATAGTGATAGGGAAACTGACCAATGACTTTCTGACCGAGTTGTCACGAACATTCAAAGAATATGGTCTTGTAGATCTTCTCTACTCGACTGGTGTATGTCTCAGAGGCACCCGTTGCTTTTACGAATGTTACTTCAGTCCTCATCAGCTGACGCAACAGGTGGAGGACTTGGAAAAGTCTCTCTCCAATCTTGAGGGAGTTGTTCAGGTCATCATTGAGCCTGTGCCCACCTGAGGACCTCGTTTCCTTGACTCGCTTTGTTCAAGCACATGCTTGCTACGTGCAAAGCGCATCCCATATAACATAGCACATTTGTGACCGATGTGGTGATCTGCAGATGCAGGACTTTCTCCAACTGATAACTGACCTGATTCTCCAGGGATACCTGGGACTCTTCATAGCATGCTTCATCATTAACATGATCCCATTTCTCTCCCCCAGCAATATGGTCCTTGCAGGGGTTGCTGCACTCCTTCTTCCTGGGATGAGCTGGATTGCCATAGGTATCATTGTGGCAATTGCCGCCACGCTAGCAAAACTGATTCACTACTTTGTCATTCGTGGCTCACGAATTGCTCTCTCTGACGAACGGCTTGCATCCCTCGACTCTGAACGCGAACGCGTTGACAAGTGGGGCGCATTAGCATTGTTCATTGCCGCAGCTTCACCTGTCCCTGATGACCCTCTCATTGTATACGTTGGTCTCACAAAGTACAGCGTAAGCAAGTTTCTTCTGTTCTACTTCACCGGAAAGGTTGCGGTCACTCTGGCTGGAGCAGTGATCGGCTCCACGGTAAGCAGTTACTTTGAGTCGATGCCAATCGTTCTGGCTTCGATTGCTCTCACCGCTCTGATCACAGGGATTCTCTTCAAGCGCAAGACGGAAGGGGCGGAATCGGACCTGCTGCAGGACCTTCTCGAAGAAGAGATCTTGGATGGCGAAGAAGACACCGACGGCACTACACCACACAACTCTTAAGAGTCCGCTCGATACTCGAGTTGTTCAATTGGTGATGTTAATGCCCGGCAAAAGCAAAGTTGAGATCAAATGTGAGAAGTGTGGACGCGTCTTCGAGGCTGATGTCATTGATCATGTGGACCTCCATGAAGACCGTGATCTCATCAAGGCTGTAAAGTCCGGGAAGGTCAATCGAGTTGTCTGTCCCAAGTGCAAGAAGGTAATGTATCTAGACCGCAGTCTTGTAGTCAATTTTGATCCGGACAATCTGATTGTTCTCTATGACCCTGCGGCCTCGTCCAAGGAGGTTCAGGAGATCCTGTTACGTAACTACCAGGGGATAGTCTCCTACAATGAGGTC
>JAGSHP010000042.1 GCA_029855925.1 Candidatus Thorarchaeota archaeon
CAAGGACGACACCTATGAGGCTGATAATGAACGGGTTTCGCCTCATGCCAACAATGAGCGAGACTATCGCGAACATGATGAGCGTCAGAATGGGAATCGAGCCCACCCACTCTGCTGGAACGTACTCAAGAAGCGGGGTCGTCCAAGGTGACAGTAGGTTGCGTAGGAAGTCGGCAATGGTCGGCAATAGTTGTATCATGGGGATACACCTCCGGTGATGAGATCAGCGAACGGCTGAATGAAATTCATGATCAGGTCCGGCCAAAGACCCAGGAGTACGACGGGGATCAGAAGGAGAACGGGGGCAATCAGATCCACCCACGGTGCCCGACTGATGGTCCTCTCTGGATCGGGCTCTGAGAAGACTACACGGTTCAGGGTCCACAGCAGATAGCCCACTGTGAGAAAGACACCAATTGTGATGAACCCGGTCCAGATGTACACAGGAACGACGCCCATCAACGTGAAGAACTCAGCAATGAACCCGCTGAAGCCGGGCAGACCAAAGGCTGCAAGCGAGGCAAGTACAAAGACCACTGACAGCCGTGGCGCCTGCTTTCCAAGACCCTTGACCTCAGGAATGCTCCTAGTTCCTGCGAGGTGCTTGATCTCGCCTGCAACAATAAACATGATTGAGATTATGACTCCGTGCGAGAACATCATATAGACTGCGCCCTGTATCGCAAGTGATGTTCCCACGGCCACACCAAGTAGCACCCATGCCATGTGATTGATGGAAGTGTATGCGACCATGCTCTTCAGGTCTGTCTGAGCAAGGGCAACAAATGCGGCATAGATGCACGTGAAGACCGCAAGCGCTGCAAAGGGGATGCTCAGCCTAGCAAAGCCCTCAGGCACAAGCCAGAGGCCCAGGCGGAGAAAACCATAGCCACCCATCTTCAGCAGTATTCCTGCAAGGATAACGGACCCCGGCGTTGGAGCCTTGACGTGTGCCCATGGCAGCCAGTTATGGAGCGGCCATACTGGGAGCTTGACCCCAGCACCCACGAACACTGCCAGAGCGAAACCGATCTGTATGTCGGGTGAGAGGCCAGCGTCTCGCAGGGTGAGCATGTTGAAGGTGTAGAGACCGGAAACGAAGTACAGTACAAAGAAGCCGACCAGCATCACGGCTGAACCAAAGTGCGTGTAGATGAAGAACTTGATCGCCGCGTGCTGAGCACCCTCTTCGCCCCAGCGTCCGATGATGAAGAACATGGGGATGAGCACAAGTTCCCAGAATATGAAGAAGCCAAGCAGGTCAACTGAGAGGAACACGCCGATAAGACCTGTCTGCAGAAGCAGAAAGAGGGAGTAGTAGAGTTTCCGGGAACTGGCGATGTGATTAGAACTCAGTGCTGCTGCAAAGACAACGATGTTCCCGAGAAGGACCATGACGGCAGAGAGTCCATCGACCCCAAGAGCGATCTGCAGCGAGGTGGTCTGAGAACCGTAATTGATGGAGCCCATGGTGAAGCTCCAGAGATAGTTCATGCCAACATTGGGGTCAGCAGGATTGATAGTGGGGTCAATGACATCGATGAGCACAAATGCCAGCACCAGTTCAATGCCCGTTGTCAGAAGGGCGATCGCACGGGACCCTCTCTCGCCAGCAAGATATGCCAAGATGGCACCAGCCAGTGGGAGTAGCGTCATGAACGCCAGGATGTTCATAGGAATCATTGAGAGGATTGAGAGAGCGAAGTCGTTCTGCACTTCAGATCACCCCCATGAAAATGAGCAGGAGAAGTACCATGAGTCCCACACCAAAGATCATCATGGCTACATAATCATTCACGCGCCCGGTCTGAAGCTGTAGACCATCCTCTGATGCGCGGTAGCCTGCAGTGCCGATGCCCTCGGCGAAACCATCGACCACTCGTTCATCGAACCACCTGACACGGCGAGCGGTCCCACGAGCAGCATCAGCCGACCTGAAGTCAATGCCGTCTATGATGCGCTCGTCAATCTTAGTCCTCCACCATGAGGCAAACGAGAGAAACTTGTAGACGATCCAATAGTACGCCTCATTGATGTACCAGCGGTGTCGGAGAAAGTTGTAGACCCAACGCAGAACGCCCTTCTCAGGAATGATGGTGTTCTTTCGGTCCGCGTGCTGGATATAGA
>JAGSHP010000041.1 GCA_029855925.1 Candidatus Thorarchaeota archaeon
CAGTTCCCAAGGCCTGCAATAGCAACACGAATCTCACCCATGAGGTTTCACCATCTGGAAGTATTCTCTGGTCATAGAATAGTTGACTTCTTTTAAAACTATCGAGAGGACAGTTTCAGCCCTCATCATCACTTTTGAGCGGTTTGTATTTCGAGTAGAGCATCTTTCGTGCAGTGCTCACCGTCTTGGGTCCTATTCCGGGAACCTCTGTCCATTCGTCGGTACGTGTCAGCACTTCGATCGGTGAACCAAATTTGTCTAAGAGGCTTCTTGCGCGGACAACGTTGACTCCGGGGATCCCCGCAATGAAGAACTCCTGTTCACCAGCAAAGCTCTCACGGCTCTTGCGTGTGCGTATGACCGGAAGCCGCTTGCCCCCGGGACTCGGCTTCTCGTCAGATGGGAATAGAAGATTGTACAAGAGCCCTGCTGAGTGTAAGGCATTGAAGCCCTCAATAACAGTGATACCGTGTCCTTTGATTCTCTCGACTAGAGCATCAAGGGCCGATGGGTGAATGTAGTTGACAGTCTCCATCGTGACCACATACGGCCTCCCCTTCGTCTGTCTTGTCTTGAAGGGGACGTAGATGCACCCTTTGACTGGATCCCTGCGAATCGCGAGAATGTTCTCTATGAGCAAATATGGCCTCTCGTAGACCAAGAGTCCCTCAATCTGTCTTGTTAGTCTTGGGACGCCAGCAGAACTCCCTTTTAGGGTGTTGACAAGGTCGCTGACGGTCTTTCGCTCAATCACAATTCCCTCTGGACCAATGATGTCGCCGATGGGAATCTGTTGAACGACGTACCTAATACCGTCCCTGTCCAACATTGACATTAGGTGCTTGACGGAGTTTTGGCGTTTGCCTTTTGTTTCGTGGACATCTATTACAATTTCAGGGACGTTTCCATCGATATCCGCTTGCATCTCACTCATCTTCAAACAATGTCATTACAGCGGCCATCGAGACCTCTCTTGCAAGGTTGGCATCATCGGACGAGCCGATCACCACTACATCTCCGTCCACTGGCCTCAAGCTCTCCATGATCAACACGGTCTCTTGTTCATTAGAGAGTAAGATGTTGAAGTCATCGGGTGGCATCACAAGCATGCCATCTCTCATTACTAATGTTGTCGCCCCTGCTCTATCCCTGCCTCCCTGAATAATTGCCTCGTCTCGCTGACGAACGCCATCCATGACCTTTCTGGCCCTATCCCTGACAAGGTTGGCGTAATCATACTTGTACACTGTGAGGTCTCCCAGATCCAAGAAGAGACCAATTGGAATGTCTCGGAGCAACGAATCGAAGAGGTCCTTCCCCTTCTTTGTCAGGCGTTGCCCTTGACGTCCCTCTGCAGTGATGAGACCTGCCTCGGTCAATCTCTTCAGAAGCGTCCGGACGCTCCCCTCCCCAATTGACATATTCTGGCACATCTCGTACCTGCCAAGTGGTTGTTGGCGTCCAATCATTATGAGCGCGACTGCGACATGGTACGGCCTAAAAACTGGCGGCACCCTTCCATCCGCGGGTTGCGCTAGGTCGTCAATCATCTTCTTCCATGTCGCCACAATTGATTCCTCTTGAGAAAGTGACTTAGTTCTTGCTTTTTATTCTTCGCTCTCAAGTTCAAGTGTTCCCTCTCGTTGCCAAATCTGACTGGCAAACTGATGAATGACGCTTCGTTCCAGCCTTGGAATGGCAAGTGCAAAGAGAATTGCGTTTGAGGTCACGTGAACTATCATGAATGGGACGCCTCCAGCCAGAGCTATGACAAACGGAATCGAAAAAGCGATGGAGTATCCGATACTAGTGACCAGGTCAAACACGAGCGTGGATATTGCACCTGTAATGAAGAGCACACCGGCGGAGACCGGATCACTATCAGAATCGTCTCTCCGAAGAAGATTCCCCGCCACGACCATATAGCTCCATCCTATGACCTGAGATAGCCATATCTGCGGAATGAACATGCCCCAAGGGTTGATTGTTCCATAGATCAGCGACATCAACAATGCACTGGGGATTGCAATCTCCAGACCGAATGCATATCCTGTGAAAAAGAGAATGGTGGAGCCAAGCTCAACGTTCGGAACGCCAACTAATGCATAGTTGCCTACAAGGGCAAGAGCAGCCATGACTGCAATCAGCGCCACTCGTCTGCTGGCTGCAATGGGCGCACGTTCCTTGGACTCCGCCACGATTTTCATCCCCCTGTGTCATCGCCTCTTCATAATGACGACAACAAGCACAAGAATGACTGCAACTGCTCCAATACTTCCACCGACAACCAGCGCGTTGATGCCACTCGAACTAATGGCTATTTGTTTCAGCTCAAGGGTCAAGATGTACGGCGTGCCGAACGAGTAACTTGTGTTCCCCCAGACCAATACGCCAGTCTCAAGATCATATGCGAGTGTTGTCCTCTGTGGCTCACCCCAACCGCTGTCGTCCTGAACGTAGGCGAAGACAATGCACTGGAATGTGCCCACTTCAACTGTCATGTTGCTGTAGTAGGACTCCATCGTTCCGTTCAGGTAGTTTCCCTTGACGCGCTCAGCTGACGCATAGGCCGTTGCGTTCATTCTCTGTATGCTTGCATTGTCGACCTCAATCACAAGTCCCGGAAAGAATGGAGTTGCACCCCACACACCAAGCACAAGCTCTCTGGCAATATCGGTGTCATTTGCATAGATTGAGAAATTTCCAAGGTGGAGTTCGCCCTCCACATCCGCGTTCGTTGTGTTGACAGCAAAGGACATGGTATCTCCGGGCTCGGCTGACCATTTTCCCTCATCTTCCCAACCCCATGCGAATGGAACATCTGGACAGTCAGTAATATTCCACAGTATTGTCGTCTGTTCACCAGGGGCATTGACAATCGCGGAGTCGTATGTCATCATGCCTGCTGCCTGAGCGGGTCCGAGTGTGAGCAGTGAAATCAAACCGATCATTGCTATTTCTGTCTCTTATA
>JAGSHP010000073.1 GCA_029855925.1 Candidatus Thorarchaeota archaeon
GGGCTCTGTGTGAAAAGTCAATTGGGACTGCAAATACTGTTCACATTTTCCTGATGTGATGGTTTAGTTCGATCATTGTTTCTGGTTTGTTGGACTGAATGGCTTAATCTCTTAGACTTTTCACACAGGACCTCTCACGAATGAACGAGTTCCTTGTCTTCACTGTATAGACATCTGTGACATGGACCGAGGGGTCAAGACCAAAAAAGAGAGTTATAGGCCGCCGTTTTGGACGGCCATATACCAATTGATTCGTCTAGATTAGGGGCGGATCTCGTCCCTCATACTTGACATGGAATCCTGTGTCCAGATTGACGGACTCCTTGAGAATTGCACGACCTGCGACAAGCCGCTGGATCTGATTGGTGCCCTCATAGATCTGCGTCAGCTTGGCATCACGCATGAGTTTCTCAACAGGGTACTCCTCGAGATAGCCGTAGCCTCCCATGATCTGGACCGCGTCTGTCGCATTTTGCATTGCTGCGTCAGAGGCAAATGCCTTTGCAAAGGCTGAGTCCTTCGAGACCGGCATGCCATGGTCTGCGAGCCATGCTGCATACCTCGTGAGAAGTCTTGCCGCTGAAGCTCTTGTACCCATGTCTGCAAGCATGAAGCTGATTCCCTGAAACTTACCGATAGGCTTTCCGAACTGGTGTCTGATGTTAGCAAAACGTGCTGCCTCGTCAACTGCTCGCTGAGCAACACCCGTTGCAATTGCCGCAATTCCTGCTCTTGTCTTATCAAGAGTCATCATGGCAATCTTGAAACCATCACCCTCCTTTCCAACAAGGCAGTCCTTTGGCACGCGGACATCCTCAAAGAAGACCTCACTCTGAACCGAGTTCTTCTGACCCATCTTTCTCTCAATGTGTCCGATTTTCACTCCCTTTGTCTTGGGTACCATAAAGACTGAGAGCCCCTTGTGTCTCAGTTCCGGTTGAGTCGAAGCAAACACTGTGAACAGTGATGCAACAGGTGCATTTGTCGCGAAGCACTTTGCACCAGTGATGACATACTCGTCCCCATCGCGTACAGCCCGTGTGGTCATGTCTGCCGGATCAGAACCTGCGCCTCTCTCTGTTAGACAGAATGCACCAAATTTGGCCTCCTTGCCAGTGATCAACGGTTGCACGTAGGTCTGTAGTTGTTCGATTGTTGCGCCGATGACAAGTGGTGCGAAGGCAAGATTGTTACACATGATTGAGGTGGCCATTCCAGCGCAACCATACCCGGTCGCCTCTGAAACCAGAGTCTCAGCCAGCAGAGACAGACCTGGCCCACCTGCCTCCTTTGGAATGTGCAGGTTCATTAGCCCTGCCTCATATGCCTTCTGTACGACCTCTTTCGGAAACTCATCGCGCTTTTCCAGTTCTAATGCTCGTGGTGTTATGTGTTCATACGTGAACTGCTTGGCGCGTTCCCAGAGTTCCTGTTCTTCTTTAGACAATTTGAAATCCATCTTGATTTCTCCAGATGCGTGTTTTTGAGACGATGTTTCTCTCTCGCTCCCCCTTAAATTCCTTCTCCGCGATGTCAATGCCTTGTGGCTTTGCGCAATCAACGGCGGGCATCAGACCATCACTCCGTCCAACTGCAATGACAACGGAGCGCCTCCTCACTCATGCTCCTTGCCACTGCGGAGCAACGGCTTTATATCCTGCAATGTCGAGTCTGCCTTGTTTACTCATCAGGTGGAAATGACGGTGCCGCTTAGAGAGACTAATATTGTGAGTGGTGCTCAGACCAAGTTCGGTAAGCTTGAGGGTTTGACTCTACGAGAGATCTTTGCTGAGGCAGTCGACAAGGCAACGATAGGTGCCGGAGTCCCGAAAGAGGACATCCAGGCCGCCTTCATCGGCTCGTTCATTCCGGAGATGCTCGTTCACCAGGGTCACACGGCCCCGCTGCTTGCGGACTATGCTGGTCTTCGAGGCCTACCAGCTACACGACACGAGGCAGCCTGTGCCTCTGGTGCAACCGCGCTGAGAGCGGGGATCATGGCGATTGAGTCTGGACTGTACGACACGGTTCTCGTCGCAGCTGCGGAAAAGATGACATCTGTGTCCACGAACCGAGCCACTGAGGCCCTTGCCGCGGCCGCTGACGATGAGTTCGAGTCAAGCATGGGACTCACCTTCCCCGGAGTCTTTGCAATCGCAGCAGTCGCTCATATGCAAGAGTACGGGACAACAGAAGAGGATATGGCCCTTGTAGCAGTGAAAGCACATCGTAATGCTGCTAAGAATCCGTTGGCGCAGTTTCAGAAGGAGATCAGCCTTGAAAAGGCAATGACACCTCGGTACATCGCGTGGCCGCTAAAGCTCTTTGATTGCTCACCAATCTCTGACGGGGCCGCTGCAATAGTCTTGACCAACAATGAGCGAGCAAAACAGTATACTGATACCCCTGTAAAGATTGTTGGAACTGGGCAGGCGTCAGCGTCAATGAATCTCTGTGACCGGACAAGCCTCACTTCCTTTGAGGCCTCGGTGCGTGCCTCTCGTATCGCATACGATATGGCCGGGCTGACCCCCAAGGATATGGACTTTGCAGTTGTCCACGACTGCTTTACTATTGCAGAGATCATTGCCAGTGAAGACATCGGGTTCTTCAAGCCAGGTGCGGGTGCAAAGGCGGTACGTGAGGGTGTGACCGCAATGGACGGTGACAAACCAATCAATCCGATGGGTGGTCTCAAGGCTGTAGGTCATCCTGTTGGAGCAACAGGTGTAAAGCAGGCTGTGGTTCTCTATCGAGAGCTCATTGGTGAGGCTGGTGCCAATCAGGTACCGAATCACGATACTGCTCTCATGCATAACTTCGGTGGCACAGGTGCGACCGCCGTTGTCAACATTATGAGGAGGGCTGATGCATGAGCGAAACCCCCACGATTGAACAGTACCAGAAGTACATTCAGGACCACGACTTTCACGCACTGAAGTGTAAGTCATGCGGTGCAGTCATTGCTCCCCCAAAGGGAATGTGTTATTCCTGCGGTGGTACCGACTTCGAATGGACTGCTGTCAGTGGCAAGGGAAAACTTGTTTCTTACACAGTCATCCATGTTGCTGCTGAGGAGTTTCAGGAGGAGACCCCATACTTCGTTGCAATTGTGGAGCTGGAAGAGGGGACGAGGATTACTGCACGTCTTCTCGGTCTTGATCCAAACGAGCCTGAGAAGGTCAAGCTTGGCATTCCTGTCAAGCTCGGCTATGAGACAGGCAAGTCGGGAAAGACCTACATCGGCTTCAGTCCTGCATGATTACTCAGAAACTAGTATCTCGTGGAAGCAGTTCCACGAGATTAATCCTCTTTTTCTCTATCCACTCAGTTTCGTGATATCAAACTTCACGATGATGTACAAGACTAGCACTACAAGAAGCATCGAGATAGTCTCGACTGTTCTCCCGATGACACCCCCCGATGATGCACCGACCACGAATGCCTCCACAAATGACAGGCTGAGTCGTCCGGCCCAAGAGATTGCCGTCAGAAACATCCACTTCCCAATGAATTGCGGGATTGCCACCTTCCACCA
>JAGSHP010000068.1 GCA_029855925.1 Candidatus Thorarchaeota archaeon
GGCATAAGCAATCTTGCAGGGCGCGATCTCAATGATGGCTTTTCGGGAGGGGAGATGAAAAGAAGCGAACTGTTCCAAGTGCTCTCGATGAGACCTAAGATAATGTTTCTAGACGAACCGGACAGCGGACTTGATTACGACTCCCTCAAGATTGTTGGTCGGGAACTGAAGGCCATAAAGGATGAGGGCAAAACTACAATGGTGATCATTAGCCATCATAGATACATACTCGAATTCCTGGAGGTTGATCAGGTGTACATACTCAGGCAGGGGCGAGTTGTCTACACAGGGGACAGCAGTGTCATTCCTCTCCTCGAGGAAAAGGGATACGAAAGATTTCTCGAGCAGGTTCCGGCATGAGGGGGAATAAATATGGCAGATACTAAGGAATTGAAGAAACGGGCAGAGAAGGCACTGGACAGGGCATCAGCATTCGGCGATGATATAGATCTTTCCGAGTTCTCCTTTTCGGAGTCACAACCAAGACAGTTGGGAAAAGAAGAGATTTCGGAAGAGGACAAGTCCCTTGCGGAGGAGGTCGGGTTTGATTCATCCCAAAGGAGTGTTGCAGGTTCATACATTCAGTTTGACAATGAGAGCATTCTTGCGGATGTCCTGATCAAACAAGAGGGGCTAGAGGTCATACCAACACACGAGGCACTAAAGAAATACGACTGGGCATGGGACTACCTCTGGAACGCGGTCCCAGTGGATGCGGACAAGTTCACTGCAATCAGCGAGCTGCAGAAATATGACGGTTATTTCATACGAGCAATGGAGGGCGCGACCATTGAGATGCCGGTCCAGACCTGCCTTGTCATCAAGAAGGGGCGGTCAGTACAGAATGTCCATAACATTGTAATTGCTGAACCTGACTCGGAATTGCACATAATCACTGGATGTGCGACACCAAGTGACCTAGAACGCTCATTGCATCTCGGGGTCTCTGAGTTCTATGTGAAGAGGAATGCCAAGCTGACATTCACAATGGTTCACAAATGGAATGAGGCCATTGATGTTAGACCGCGCTCAGGCACAATCGTGGAGGAGAATGGCGTCTTCATCTCGAGCTACGCCATCTTGAGCCCCGCAAGAACACTTCAGACCTATCCAAAGGTCAGACTGGTGGGACGAAATGCGCGGGCCGATCTCTATTCTGTTGTCTACGGAACTGGGAGTTCCAAGTACGATGTGGGTGGTGCCCTGAGCCTCGAGGCACCGGGTACTGGAGGTAAAGTTGTGTCCCGCTCAATCGCAACTGAGCAGGCAGAGATCATCGCACGAGGAGAACTCGTCGGAAAGACAAACGGGGTCCGTGCAAGACTGGAGTGTAATGGGTTACTCCTCAGTGAGAACGCGCGGATTGGCGCCGTTCCTATGCTTGATGCTGTGGCTGAGGGAGTAGAGCTCAGTCATGAGGCCACTGTTGGAAAGGTCGGTGCGGATCAATTGAACTATTTGATGGCGCGTGGACTGACAGAGGAAGAGGCAACTTCGCTCATTGTGAGGGGGTTCATGCATCTGA
The DNA here is from genome assembly GCA_029855925.1 of Candidatus Thorarchaeota archaeon. Taxonomy (GTDB): domain Archaea; phylum Asgardarchaeota; class Thorarchaeia; order Thorarchaeales; family Thorarchaeaceae; genus B65-G9. The sequence goes on from JAGSHP010000068.1 coordinate 1,526, forward strand.
AGGCACCAGACCTGCCGGCGCCACTGCAGAAAGCGATTGATGATGCTGTAAAACTGACCCTTGAAAAGGGCCTGTAGTTGGCAGACTGTGTCGCTCGTCTCAGGTGATAGTGGAGGACAGAGATATTTCATCAATATCCGTTTGATTAATGGGAGAGGGAATAGGTGCATTTATTGGGAGTTTAGTTTTGAGTTGTCATGAATCATCCCCCAACGTATGGAGTGTCATCAAGAGAAATGACATCAGCCCAAGACATCCAGACTCTGTCAATTAACGCAATACGGTTCCTGTCCGCGGATGCCATCCAAACGGCGAATTCTGGTCATCCGGGCATATGCATGGGTGCCGCAGCTCTGACGTATGCGCTTTGGACAAGACATTTGCGTTTTAATCCACGCAACCCTGACTGGGCAAATCGCGACCGGTTTGTTCTATCAGGCGGCCACGGTTCAATGCTACTGTATTCCATGCTTCATCTGACTGGCTATGATGTCAGTCTTGACCAGATCAAACAGTTCAGGCAGTGGGGAAGCATTACGCCGGGCCATCCGGAGTATGGACTCACTCCTGGGGTCGAGGTGACTACAGGACCACTGGGACAGGGAGTGGGGAATGCTGTCGGAATGGCAATCGCAGAGGCGCATCTTGCAGCAGAGTTCAACCGCCCAGAACACCCAATAATCGATCACTATACATATGCACTTGTCACCGATGGCGACTTGATGGAGGGAATATCCTCAGAGGCGGCATCCATAGCAGGACACCTCAGGCTTGGCAAACTCATCTTTCTCTATGACGACAATAACATCTCAATTGATGGCTCTACGGACCTTACTTTCACCGAGAGGGTCGGGGGTCGCTTCGAGTCCTTTGGGTGGCACGTTCAGACTGTCGATGATGGTAATGACGTTGATGCAGTTGATGAGGCGATCTCGAAGGCAAAGGACGACCCTAGACCGTCACTGATCATCTGCAAGACTCATATCGGCTACGGATTTCCGACAAAACAGGACTCCGAAACATCACATGGAGCGCCACCTGGTGAGGAGGAACTAAGAGGCGCAAAGAAGAAGCTGGGCTGGCCGGACAAGATGTTCTATGTCCCAGAGGAGGTCTATGAGCATTTCAAGAAGGCAATCCCTCGTGGTAAAAACTTCGAGCGCGAGTGGGAGGAACAGCTGAAGAAGTACGAACAGGACTATCCAGAACTTGCAAACGAACTCAAACGCAGACTGGCGGGCGAACTCCCCAATGGATGGGAAGAGCTAGTGCCTACATTCGGTGCAGATAAGAAGGGTCTGGCAACACGATCAGCCTCTGGAAAGGTGATTAATGCGGTTGCTAAGGTGATTACAGAGATGGTGGGGGGCTCGGCTGATCTCACACCATCAAACAAGACTGAAATCAAGAGTAGTAAGCCACTTCAGGCAGACAGCCTCGATGGGAGAAATATCCACTTTGGAGTCAGGGAGCACTCTATGGGTGCCATCGTCAATGGGATGGCTGTCCATGGGGGAATAATTCCGTTCTGTGGAACGTTCTTCATATTCAGCGACTACATGAGACCACCCATTCGACTATCCGCTATGTCGGGCTATCCAAGTATCTGGGTCTTCAGCCATGATAGCATCGGCCTCGGTGAGGATGGACCAACTCATCAACCGATTGAACAGCTGGCAGCCATGCGGGCAATTCCAAAGCTCCCAATCATTCGACCTGCAGATGCAAACGAAGTGGCAGAGGCCTGGAAGATTGCAATACGCAATCGTGCTGGTCCCACGGTACTGGTGTTCACAAGGCAAAAGGTGCCAACCTTTGACAGGAATAAGTATGCTTCAGCAGAGGGCGTGCAAAAAGGGGCATACGTACTGGCTGATCTTGGTGACGGCGAACCTGAGATCATCCTCATGGCGTCAGGATCAGAGGTTCATCTCATAACGGAGGCTGCAGATGTTCTTGCTGCAGAGGGGACGAGTGTCAGGGTGGTATCATTCCCAAGCTGGGAGTTGTTCAAGGAACAACCAGCCGAATACAAAGAGAGTGTTCTCCCCTCAAAGATCAAGAAACGCCTCGCCGTCGAGGCGGGCATATCCATGGGATGGGAGCAATGGATTGGTCCAGAGGGTAAGATGATCTCTATTGAGACGTTCGGGCGGTCGGCCCCCTACAGGGTTCTCTTTGAGAAGTTCGGGTTCACAGTGGACAATGTCCTCGCTCAGGCACGTGCTCTTCTGAGCGGCAAGTGAATTGTATGAAGCCATGGAGAACAGTCATGAGACCGCCGCTCCACTAACCTGCACAACAAGAGAGCTGTGAAACATCGCGGTCAAGTGAGAGAAGAGCCAGCTTCAGTCCCTCTACCTGGGTAAGATACGGGAACAGAAGCTTGCGGAGCTGATCCACTGTGAAACCGTGTTCAGCACCCATGGCGATGGCCAGGGCTCCGGTCTGAATCACTTCGCCAGCCTCAGCTGCAAGGATGCTGACGCCAAGTAATCGTCGTGAGCTCGAGTCGATGACAACTTTGATGAGTCCGTTCGTATCTCGTGCAGCCAATGCACGAGGAACATGTTCAAGGGGAAGCGTACTGGATGTGGTGGCGTAGCCTGCGTTCTTAGCTGCGCTCTCAGTGAGACCCACAGTGGCCACCTGTGGATCGGTAAAGACCACACTGGGTAACACACCAAGGTCAAGTTCCTCAGTCTCAGTGGTGAGAGCGTTCTGCGCCGCAATCTGACCCCCAGCGGCAGCCACGTAGACGAACTTAGGATGAGTGGTGACATCACCTGCGGCGTATATGTTCGGGTTGCTAGACCGCATTGTTGAGTCGACCATAATGAAGCCGCGTTTATCAAGACGGACGCCCACAGCCCCGATGTTGAGGTCATCAGTATTGGGAGTACGCCCCACTGCCATCATCAATCTCTCGGCCTCTATCTCGGTCACTCCAGATTTGGTTCGAACCGTGAGTAGTATGTTGCCAGATTGGTCATGCTTTCTCACTGACAGAGGAACGGCACCCGTCACAATTCGCATTCCCTCTTTGCGCAGCGACTCCGTAAGGCCTTCGCGTATTTCCGGTTCGTGATCGGGTAGAATGAACTCACTACGCTGCACCAGTGTGACATCTGTGCCTAGTCGGAGGAGTGTTTGCCCCAGTTCTAGAGCAACGGAACGCCCCCCTATTATGATGATGGAGGAAGGGAGTGTGTCACTTGCCATTATGGATGTGCTAGTAAACACATCGATGTCGGATACACCGGGAATGTCCAGTATCCGGGGACGTGCACCAGTTGCTATAATGACTCGCCGCTGGGCCAGGGTCTCACCGGTACTCAGATGAACATAGCCCTTGTTAGTGAATCTGGCCGTGGCTTGAAACAGATCTATGTTATCGGAGAATGTCGACAGAACGTCAACGTATTTTTTCTTGCGAAGGTCAGAAACCAATGTGTCCTTGCCATCTCGGACCTTTGCCCAATCAACACCATTAGCACTTGTGACAATACCTTCGAATGGATTATTCATTGCATGATGCCGTCTTTTGGCTGCACGGAACAGTGTCTTTGACGGAACACACCCAATGTTGACACAAGTACCACCAATGACTCCGTGTTCGATGATTGCCACCTTGAAACCTAGTTCCGCTGCCCGAATGGAGGCTGCAACCCCGGCCGAGCCAGTACCAATTACCACCAGGTCATAGTCATTGTAGTGATCCGTCGACAGCTTCACACTTTCATCAGGCAAGGTCTCTTCTTCAAGACGAGCATCATAGCCCGCCCCCCGCACTGCGCGTATCAGTTTTTCATCCTCGGTCTTCGGAGAGACAATCACCCGAGCATGTGGAATCTTCCAATCCGGGAGCTCGACTCTTATGACACCGTCAACACCTGTCAGTGCCTTTCGTACGTGGGCGGCACAACTATCACAGGTCATTCCGCGAATCTTCAATCGAAACTCTTTTGTCTCGTCATCATTCATAAGAATTATCAACCTAATATCGTCCGTCGTGTTAACTATAGTAAATAGCATTATATGTGTTCGCCTAGTGTTGTAAATTGCGTCTTCCAGGAAAAGACCAAAATCCTGATAAAGAGGACATCGGTCGATATGAATCACCAAACATAACGATGATGGCCATGAGAAGTGAGAGGCGCCTGTTATTCTCAATCGCGGCAATTGTGATAGTGGTTGGCTCTGTCGGTGCGTATCTCTACGCGTCGCAGATAGGCGAGAAGGATATCTTGACAATATCAACTACAACAAGCCTCTATGACACAGGGGTACTTGATGCCTTGAAAGAGGACTATGAAGAGAGTCATCCGAGTGTCATACTGACATTCATTGCGGCTGGAACAGGGATAGCACTGGAGCAGGCCAAGAATGGCGATGCAGACATGATCCTCGTACACGCTCCGGCACTGGAACGAGAGTTTATGGACGAGGGGTATGGAGTGAATCGTAAGATCTTTGCGTACAACTTTTTCGTGATAGTTGGCCCAAGCACAGACCCCGCACAGGTCAATCAGAGCACGCCAACAGAAGCGTTACAGAAGATCTACGACTATGGCCGGAACCATAACACCAGCTTGTGGGTGAGCCGCGATGACAAGTCTGGAACCAATGAGAAAGAAAAGGCACTGTGGGCTGCTGCAGGAATGAATTACACACTCATTCATGATGAGCCATGGTTCGTATCATCAGGCTCTGGAATGGGAACGACCTTGAACATAGCGAACGAGAGAGGGCTCTATACACTCTCGGACATAGGCACGTTCTTGAAGTATAGAGCGGAGGGGCTCATTGCCCTAGAGAGTCTTGTGCGTGACGACAAGACACTCCTGAATGTCTATAGCGCCATTGCTGTGAACAGTACTAGAATCACTCATGCAAGGATAGATCTTGCAATGGACTTCATCAAGTACATAATCAGTGAGAGGGGACAGGAGATCATCGGCAGCTATGGGAATGAAACCTTTGATTCGCCCCTATTCTATCCAGCCGTAAACGTGATCAAGACACATTCGCCGGAGACCATCGCAGACTGGATTGAAGACTATGCATTCTTCAATGTTGACGGTACGCTCTATGAGTGCCCGGTCCAGTGGCGGTACGGGGACTACGGTATATATCCATGACTAGCGGAGCGTGGGATTCGTGACTGTTGAGGAGGAAATAGTATCAATAACACTGAGATCTCTCACGATCTCGGGATTTGCCGCACTCTTGGCAACCGTGATTGGACTGCCCATCGGTCTCTTCCTTGGGCTAAGACAATTCAGGGGCCGAGACCACATCATGGTCATTGTTCGAGGATTGATGAGTCTCCCCACAGTGGCTCTGGGGCTATTGCTCTATCTCACATTCTCCAGGAATGGTCCACTTGGTTTTCTTCAGTTGCTCTATACGCCTCTGGCATTGATCATCGGTCAGGCAGTACTTGTGACACCCATCATGATCAGTATCACCTCTGAAACGGTGGAGAACGTGTCACCGACGATAAGGGAACTCTCCTTGACGCTAGGTGCAAGTGAGCGTGGGGCGGCAGCCTCCGTATTCAGAGAATCGCTGGGGGGCGTCGTACTAGCGATCTCAGCAAGCTTCAGCCGTGCAATATCAGAGCTGGGAGTTGCATTGATGGTTGGGGGTAACCTGCAGGGCCTAACACGAGTCTTGACAACATCAATAGCACTGGAAACCACAAGGGGTGAGATTCTGCTGGGAATAGGTCTCACCATTGTTCTGCTCTCACTGATGGTTGTATTCAATGTGTTGCTCAATAGTGCAGAGAAGAGAGTGAGGTGGTGGCTGTGGCAATGATCGAGCTCGTGGATGTGACAACTCGATTTGATACTACAACCGCACTTGAGGGAATCAGTCTGGAGATTGAACCGGGGGAATCACTTGCACTAATTGGTCCGAATGGAGCAGGAAAAACGACAATTCTCAAGATACTGGGTGGACTACTCATGCCATCTGCTGGAGAGGTGCGATTTGACGGCGACCTGGCTAGAGGGGAGGTCTTGGAGAAACTCAGACTTCATGCCACAATGGTGTTTCAGAAACCTGTACTCTTCGGTACGACCGTCTACAAGAACGTCGCATATGGTCTCAGAGTTCGAGGTCTGCCTGAGAACCAGGTTTCTGAGAGGGTGTTGGATGCACTAGGGCTTGTCCAGATGGAAGACTTTGCAGACAGACAGGCCAGGAACCTATCTGGTGGAGAACAGAAGAGGGTGAATCTGGCCATGGCGATTGCTATTGATCCCCAGATACTACTTCTTGACGAGCCAACATCCTATCTTGATGCACTAGGGACCAAGATTGTTGAGGGGTTCATACAGAGGATCAGGGAGGAGAGGCAGACGACTGTCGTCATTGCCACTCATGACCTGTTTCAGGCGGTAAGACTGACTGAGAGAGCGGCCGTTCTTGAGGGGGGTCAGCTCTGTCAGGTTGGACCTTCATCGCAGATTATCAGAGAGGAGGTCGAGGCTCTCATCTTCAGTGATCAAGAATGTAATGTGTTTCATGGCATCGCCAAGAATGGCACATCCGAGGGAGAACGCCATCTGACCAAGATTGAGCTTGGAGAGGCAGTGACAATAGAGGCACTTACAGATACAACTGGAGAGGTAACTGTGAGAATCTCACCCGAAGATATCATCGTATCGCGTGAGCCTGTGCTATCTAGTGCAAAGAATACACTGAGAGGTGTCATACGTGCCATAGATGTGGATGACTCTATTGTGAGGCTCACTGTTGACGTGGGAATTGATCTGGTTGCAATCATAACCAAGTCTTCACTGAACTTACTGTCCATGGCGGTCGGAGATCGGGTCTATGTGACGTTCAAGGCATCCTCGGTCAGAGTCTACTGACCAACAGGTGGTGAGGGAGCCGAGATGCATGACCAATCATAACAGTTATCTTCAGCATAACTCGTAGATTTGAGGCGATGACTATCAAACATACTTCTGAAGGTCCCAAGGACGTAACTCGCAAAGAGAGGCTCATTGACCGATATGGCAGACCAGTGGATTATCTACGAATCTCCCTGACTCAGGAGTGCGATCACAACTGCTTCTTCTGCCATAGAGAGGGTGAGGATCATCCAGGTGCGGAGATGACCGCAAGCGAGGTTGAACGGCTGGTCCAGCGAGCCAATCAGAGGGGAATCAGGAAGGTAAAACTGACGGGGGGTGAGGTGCTTCTCCGAGAGGACATAGTGGAGATAGTCAGACGGCTAGCACCACTGACGGATGATCTCTCCCTGACAACAAATGGCACGCGCCTTGCAGAACTTGCATCGAAGTTGAAACAAGCAGGACTTGATAGGGTGAACGTGAGCCTTCACACATTGAGAGATGATGTTCATCGCAGAATCGTGGGAGCTGATGACCTCAATGTCATCAAGCGGGGAATCGAGACCGCCATTGAGGTTGGGCTCTTTCCCGTCAAAATCAATATGACAATTCTAAGAGGATATAATGAGGGCGAAATCGGGGAGATGATGGAGTACGCTGGCACGATTGGCGCCATTCTTCAGCTAATAGAACTGCAGCCCATGCCAACAGAGATTGGCTGGTCAGATGGTCTGTGGGTGAGCCTTGACAGTATCGAGAGGGGGTTGGAGAAAAGAGCCACACAGGTCAATCAGCGCTCGTTACATGGTAGAAGGCAGTATACTGTGCCACTTCAGGGGAAAGAGGTTCTGGTGGAAATCGTGCGACCACATCATAATAGCTCCTTTTGCGCCCGGTGTACAAGGCTCCGGGTGACCTCGGATGGGAGATTGAAACCGTGCCTTCTGAGAAGCGACAACCTAGTTGACGTTCATGACCTGCTCAAGACAGCAAAAGATGCTCAGATAGACAGAGCACTAGAGCTAGTGACCACATTGAGAGAGCCGTATTGGAAAGGGGGCGACGATAGATGATCAAAATCACAGAAGACGATTTTTCTATCGACGAGGTAGTCAAGGGCATAATCCGCCCGGAGATGGGTGGCACTGTAATGTTTCTTGGAACAGTACGGAATAACAGCGGGGGGAAAAAGATAGAGCAACTGGAGTTTGAGGCAGACCCTGAACTTGCGGTCAAGGAATTGGAACAGATACGCAATGAAACGATACAGCGGTTTGGCGTCGCTGATGTGTCCATCATACATAGAGTGGGGGTTCTCAGACCTGGGGAGAAGATTGTGCTCATCGTGGTTGGAGCAGCACATAGAGATGAGGCTTTCAAGGGATGCAGATACGCCATTGAAGAACTGAAAAAACGGGCACAAATCTGGAAGAAGGAATTCGCAGAGGACGGTAGCTATTGGGTTGGTGAAGTCGATGAGTGAGAAAGATCCAGTCAGTATGGTTGACGTGTCAAGCAAGGAGGTTGTTGGACGGACCGCTGAGGCAGTGGGTACAATAGTCCTCCAACC
>JAGSHP010000411.1 GCA_029855925.1 Candidatus Thorarchaeota archaeon
CCCACCATACAACCTACGTACCTGTCACGCACAATCGACTACTCTCCAAAGATCGGTCTGGCCCTACGGCATATCGCCGATGAGTCCCTTGATTAACTCATGCACTCGCGGTGGGTCGCTTACAAATGGCTTGAAGGTAGACCTGCGAGCCTCTTCAATACAGTCTGCTATGTCTGAGACCTCCTTACACCAGATGAGGTGTCCTCTGCGGGCCATCTCCCCTATGAGCTGAGCCTGATGTCCCTCCATGAGTGACTTGTTCTCCACGACCACAAGTCGTAGTCCGCGCTTGACGCACTCCATTGTCGTACCTGCTCCCCCGGTGCTGACGATTATGCTCGCCTTCTTGTACGCTGGCTCTAGTGATCTGATGAATCGGAAGTATCTGATGTTCCTCGGGATGTACGACCCACGCCCGATCTGTGCAACGACAGGCTCCTTGATGATTCCCTCACCGACCAGCCTGTCCATCTCAATGATGAGTGGGTCAAAGTGTGCAGTTCCTACTGTCACGAAGATCATAGCAGTTGCCCTCCGTAGATTGCACCCGGTGTTTTTGAGGCAAGTTGTGGCCATTGGACAACGAACAGGTCCGTCTTGCCCAGCAGAATTCTTCCGGTCATTGACAGCTCTGTGACTCTTGACATGCTCTCAATGAATACTCTTTTGATTCCAAGAACGCGAGCCGCATAGAAGATGGGTACAGTCAGTCCAGTACCACAGCTCACTACCACTGCGGGACGGAAGATGCGGAAGTAGACGAAGGATAACATGAGAGTGACCAGAGTCCGAATGACGGCCATGACCTTGGAGTCCTGAGGCAGCAGCCGCGGAGGCAGAACTGGCAACACTCGTCCCTTGATACGAATCTTGCGAGGGGTCAGCTTGTCAAGTAATCCAATGAGATAGAGATACTCGTACTCGGGTCCAAGAAGATCAACCAATGCAAAAGTCTGTGCTGTGTGGCCGCCTCTTCCAAGAACAACTGCAATCCTCTTCAATTGCTTACCTCACCAAGCCAGACCACTGCTCTCCAAAAAGCATTTCCCTCTGAGATGGCGTCATTCACAGGCTCAACATGGGATCCACTTCAGAGTCATCTCAGAGCATCTGGTGTTCGACAACAGATGAAGGACAATACAACAATTGACGACATTGTTCCGTTGCGTACTTATAGCCGTTCAGTCGCCCCCCTTTTGCGAGGCGCAACCATGAGAGTGATCAAACCTGCTGAAGTCCATCCACTATACCACGACTTGGAAGGAATCGTTGGTGCCGACCGAGTGAGCGACAATCAGATTATCATCTCTGCATACAGTAGAGACGCATCTCACCTGACAGCCAAAAGACCCGGGATCGTAGTGATGCCCGAGTCTGTCGAGGAGGTGCAGGAGATTGTGCGGCTGTGTGCCTCGAGGAAGAACCCCTTGATATCGGCTGGCGGACGGAATGGTATCTGCGGCGCATGCCTTCCGCGAGTGGAGGGTGTGGTGATGCTTGACATGTCACGGATGGATAAAGTGGTCAGTGTCAATGAAGACGTCATGACGGTGACCGTTGAGGCGGGCATGAGATGGGCAGAGTTGATCCACCGTCTGGATGACCGAGGCTACAAGCTGGGCTTTCGAGGCCCCTATGGGGGGAACGCCGGAACTGTCGGCGGCTCTGCGAGCAGCAACAGCATTGGCTATGCAGCCTCCAAGTTCGGCCCCACTGCGGAGAGTGTGGTCTCCGTCGAGGCTGTTCTCGCAAATGGTGAGGTCATTCGAACAGGTACTGGCTGGAACAGCACGGCACAGCTCTTTGGACGATATTCTGCCTACAACGATCTGACCGGGCTCTTCCTGGGGGACTATGGGACTCTTGGTGTGAAGACAAAGCTCACCCTGAAGATCTATCCAAAAGCAGAGCACTTCACATATGGAGACTTTGGGTTCAAGACTCTCGAAGAGGCAACGGCTGCATTTCTGGAGGTCCAAAAGTACGGCCTCACTGAGGAACTGAACCTGCTTACGGACCGTCAGTCCACTGACACGTTCTTCCCAGGTTTTCTCGACAGCCACCCAGAGATAAGCTCCTTTTTTGCAGCCATTGTCCAAGAGACCGACGAGGAACTGGCACGACGCAAGATAGAGATAATTCGAGAGATTGCCCTCAAGCACGGTGGAAAGGATCTTGGCAACTTCGCATCTCAGATACACTGGGGTGAGATGTTCAATCTTGTCCAGCCTCTCTTCAATAATGGATTCTGGCTCAACACATGCCATCTTCGGCCGATTCCGACAATCCCCATCGTAATGAAGAGGCTGTGGGCCATTTTCAAGAAGCACAATATGCCAAAGAACGGAGTTAAGTGGATTGCGAGCGTGCTGGGTTCTGAGCGTGCCTTCGCGACAGGTTGGTTCACGATATTCACACCAGCGAAGGAGCGGATGGACGAGGTCCTCAAGATCTGGAATGAGATGCTTGACGCGATAATTGAGACCGGTGCCTGTCCCTACTGGAGCGGAATGCTGTGGGAAGACAGGGTGTTGAAGAGGACCGATCCAACCTTCCTTGAGATTCATCGAACCATAAAGAGGGCGCTTGACC
>JAGSHP010000130.1 GCA_029855925.1 Candidatus Thorarchaeota archaeon
GTACTATTAGCCCTCTTCGGAGTAACTGGATGGTCTCCTGGATATCATTCTCGAGGGCTCTGATTGCCGACCGGGCACGCATTGTCTCAGGATGTTGTGGTTTCGTGGCAGGACCATAACGCCATGTGTTTGCCCTGTCAATTATTCCCTCGAGTTCGTCTCTGAAACTATCATAACGCGGACGAACATCTTGTCGGCGCCGGCTCGAGAGGGAGGCGCCTGACCAATCGGGATACACCCTTCTCGTTGATGAGGGCGGCATTTCCTCAGGAATGCTGTAGTGATTGCTCGACAACAACTGATACACCAGTTCGTCTATTCTCAGGCGTGCATCACTGGCATTCACATCATTTGCTTCAATCTTTCGCACTCTCTGCATGTCGGTCTGGATATATCGGTCAAACTTCCTTGCTATCTCAATATAGTCCGGGAGGACTCTCTGTGTCTGTTCGCTGCATGCTATCTTTAGAACTCCCTGCTTGAACTTGATGACGAGTCGTTTTCGGAACCGTCCATCCTCCTCAAACCCATTGAGGTACATCAACGGAAATTGAAAGACCACCTCGGTCTTCTTCCTTATCGTGCCTGTAGTTGCAATAAAGATCAGGCGTCTATTGGTGACGTAGAGCGTCCCCGTTGCCTTGTCATGTTTGAGGAAGTCGCTACCGGTTACTCTGATTTCTGGAAATGCACATACGGGAAGCTCACCAACCTCAAGCTCGATATGTTCCGAGAAGTCTGCGTACTGACGTCGATAGTAGTCCAGCCCCTCTATATGTTGTTTGAGCTCATTAAGGCGCTTGATGACCCCCTCGAGAGTCTCGTCCACGTGGCGTCGGTACTGGATTCCCAGTTCGGTCAGACGGTTTGTGACACCGACAATGAATGGGAACTCCTGAGCAGTCCATGATGGGTAGTCCATGAGCCCCTTTGTTTCAGCCGCCATCTGTCTTGCCACTATCTCCGCCTGTTTCACTATCCTATTCTTCAGAGCCGGCAGCTCGTCCTGGATTGACTCCATCCGATCCTCAAGCCACTTGTAATGGAGAAACTTTGCCATCCTCAGCGAGACCAGCGTCTGTCGCGCAGTGGTGAGATGCCTGACAAACTCTCGAAGCTTTGAATGTCCATACTGCAGAGTCATGATTGAGCGTCGGAGTTCTTGAGCAAGATCTCTGCGCTTCTCTTCGATGGGAATCAGATTTGTGGAATGGCACTTCGGGCAGATGTCCTCAGTACGTTTACCTATGCTCAGGTTCTCCGACTCGCACTCCGGACACTTCTCTGGTCTTGGTTGCCCAGGTGTGACTGGCCCCAGATTATGATGGCAGTCGCTACAGAAGTAATATTCAGTCGTTCGGTGATTGAGACAGTCGGTGCACAGCACAGCCCCACAGTCTTCACACAGATGTGTGGCATTGCCACTGTTGCACGATTGACAGGCGTTGGGGGATGGCTGATTCTCTACGTTCAACTGTCCGCCTCCGGACTAGGCTCCATCTATTTTCACTGTCATTTGCTAACAAAGACCCATGTATTACACGGGTGTTAGGCGTATCTTTCACATTTCGTTGGAGATTGATGCTCCCTCGCTTGGAGTCTGTACTGTGATTCCCGCCGCCCCGGTGCTTCAAAGCAGTTATAAGATTCACATTTTTCGAGTCTATGGCGATTCTAATGGAAGATCTCGCACAAATTGCCATCGAATCCGCGTTGAACGCAGGTGCAACGTTTGCTGATGTTCGCATCGAGAATACTGCCATGACGACCATAGAGCTGACCGATGGGGTCAGTCGTCGTGCGACTGCCGCGCGCCTGAAGGGTGCAGGAATTCGTGCCTTTATTGATGGCGCATGGGCGTTTGCCCAGACCACTGATCTCACTCCTGATGGGATGCGTGCCACGGGCGAGTCTGTGGCAAGACTGGCTCTCGCAACACGAAGCAAGGTCCGGGACAGGTTCGAGATTGATGGCCCCACCTTCACTGCTAAGGTGCACCTCAACGTTAGGAGACCATTTCATGATGTCCCAATGGAGGAAAAGATGGCGTTTGTGAAGCAGATCGACTCGCAGGCCAGGGAGTACGACCCCCGCATCTTCAACACACGAACCGTGTACGGTGATACGTGGACTGAGCTCTACGTCGCCAACTCTCTTGGGACCTCGGTCTACATGGAGAACGCCCTTCCGCGAATAATATCGATTCCCACTGCAAAAGAGGGTGGCAACAGGCAGCGTGCCTTCAAGTCTGTAGGTGTACGCGGTGGGTTTGAGATGATGGAGAAAGAGGATGCTCAGAACATCGGCACCGAAGCCGCTAAGCATGCCATTGACCTTCTATTATCTGTTGCTGCAAAGGGTGGCGTCTATGATGTGATCATGGACCCGGTACTTAATGGTGTGATGGTTCATGAGGCATTTGGTCATGCCTGCGAGGCTGATAATTGGCCTGCTCATACCACTGTTCTTGAGGACAAGATTGGCAAGACAGTTGGACCTGACTTCCTCAATATCAGTGATGATCCCACTCTCCCAGGACTTCGTGGCTCATTCGAGTACGACTGGGAGGGTACAAAGACACAGAAGCGGTACCTGGTCAAGAATGGTGTCTTGAGCGAGATCCTTCACAGTATCGAGACCGCCTCCCGCCTCGGGATGAAGCCCAACGGCGCAGCACGCTCACAGACATTCTCGCACTTTCCCATTCCCCGCATGAGCAATACCTTCATGGAACGTGGGGACTGGGGCGTGGAAGAGCTGTTCGAGGACACCAAACACGGAATACTTCTGTGCAAGTTCAACTATGGTTACACCGACCCTGCAAAGGGTCAATTCATGTTTCAGGCATCTCATGGATTCTTGATCGAGAATGGTGAGCTCGGTCAGATGGTTCGAGATGTCTCTTTGGCCGGACAGATTCTTGACGTCCTCTCAAAGATTGACGCCGTGGGCAAGGACTTTGAGCTGGATGCCGGTACCTGTGGCAAGAATGGACAGTATGTACCTGACATGACCGGCGGCCCGCACGCTAGAGTGCGGGAGATACCTGTAGGAGGGATGTGAGATGGAGCAAGACGCACAGAACATTGCAGAGTTCGCAGTCAAGAAAGCCGAGGAACTGGGCGCACAGCAGGCCGAGGCATATGTGGCTGTGACTCGTTCATTCTCAATTGATGTGGAGAACAACTCTATCAAGAG
>JAGSHP010000062.1 GCA_029855925.1 Candidatus Thorarchaeota archaeon
CTGGAGCCACACATTCTCGGGCTATTCAGTGCGGTCTTCTTAATCACTCTTGGCGAACAGATGTGGAGCGAGTTCTTCGCACTCTACTTTCAGGCGCTTGGTGGCGCAGTCATTGCCCTCGGCGTCTTCAAGTCGATATCGGACTCGCTCGATGCTCTTCTGCAGCTCCCTGGAGGCGTGCTCTCTGACAGATGGGGACGGCTCAATGCGGGCATTGCATTTGTCCTCTTTGGAATTGGTGGCTATTTCATCTATGCTGTGGCACCATCATGGGAGTACCTGTTCATTGGACTGGTCATGGTTCAGGGCACCTCGAGCCTGCTGCAGCCCACGATCTTTGCAATCATCGGGGACAGCATTCCTCCTGAGAGGCGCACCAATGCATTCTCAGTGCAGTCGATTCTCAAACGACTACCCATCGTTGTGGCTCCGATGATTGGAGGTTTCATCTTCAATGCATTGGGAATCTTTGATGGCGTTCGGGTCTCTCTATGGCTGACAATCGCCATCGGTCTTGTTGCAGTGCTCGTTCTCTATCGCGTAAAGAGGATGGACCTGGAACAGCAGAACGACTTTCACGAGTCCGTTGATGTCAGGGAGGAGATCGCACCCGAAGACGACCCGACAGATGCCGTCCTGACTCGAGACCACGACTCTGCCGACTCCGGACTAAGCAGGTTGGAGAGAGTCAGGCTACCGAAAAGGTTGCATCCACTCCTTGCCGCAGACATATTCGCAAGATTCGGTCAGGCAATGGTCAAAGCACTGCTCATTCTCCATGTAGCAACGGTGGTCTCACTTGACATAGTTGGGGTCCTCATCGGCTTTCAGATGGCGGTCGCTATTCTCTCATATCTTCCTGCCGCGGCGATCGCTGAGAGAATTGGCAAGAGACCTGTTGTGATGGTCACGTTCCTGTGCTTCAGCACCTACCCCGTTGCAATCGTCTTCTCACAGAGTCTTGCAATGCTACTGGTCGCTTACTTCATTGCTGGCTTTAGGGAGTTTGGAGAGCCCGCCCGCAAGGCAATGATTGTCGACCGAGCAGATCCTAACGCCCGTGGAGAGAATGTGGGGCTCTATTACACTCTCCGCAGTTTCTCTATTGTACCAGCATCAATCATTGGTGCAGCCATCTGGGTGCATTCGCCCCTGCTTGCTGGAGCCGTGGCGGGTCTCATCGGACTTGCGGGGCTCCTCATCTTTACGGTGTTTGTCAGGGACTGATCGGCCACTGGTTTTTGCCAGCTCGGACCTCTTTCCTCTAAAGGCGAAGACTTTTACTACATCGTGTACATAAGATATACGGGCTTAACAGCATAAGCTCAGGGGTGGCGACTATGAGCACCACCTGGTTCATAGCAAAAGAGTACCTGAAGAGATTAGATGTAAGCTTCGAAGAGAGAGGACGGAAGACATTTAGCCTGTACCCTGTGGGAAGGACGGAGACTGAGGAGATAGAGGTATTTCCAGGAGCGCACTGGATCACTCTAACGACTCGCCTTCTGAACCTGTCAGACATTCCTGAGAAGAAGAGAAAGGAAGTCTTTGAGAGACTGTTGAGAGTCAATGCCACACTGGTTGAGATAAGCTTTGGCGTCGACAAGAAGAACTGCCTTACTCTGCGAAATGCAATTCCAGTGACAGGAATATCCTACGATGCATTCAGTGCGATCTATGAGGCACACATTAACGGTATCAAACTGTTCCAGAAAAAGATTCTACCTCAGCTAATCTAGGAAGCACAAGCATGTTGCAAAGGTTCTACGATGACTGCGTAGGAAGCCGTCCCTATTTTTCACTTGGCTGAGAAGTTGACTTAGAAAAAAGAGAGGAGGAAGAGGGGATTCCCTCTTCTTTATACTATCGCTTGCGTCGGACCACAACCAGTACCAAGATCACAACTACGACTGCTATGCCGCCAATCATGATCATTACGTCAGGACTGAGTCCAGGACCACCAGGTACGTAGGTCACTGTGGTTGTTGTGGTCACCATGCCCTGTCCCACGACGTAGGAGTAGATGTTCGACTCGTAGGTCCCCGTGGATGTTGTCACTACCACCTTGAAGTAGACCTGAGTGTTCTCAGGGTAGGGTGGAATAGTGCCAGACCATGTGGTTCCTACGTCATTGAACATCTGATTGGTGTTCCAGCTGAACTGGTCTGTACTGTAGTACAGTGACACATCGTTGATCTGCTCGGTTGTGTAGATGTCTCCGCTAACGGTCACACTGTCGCTCGACGATGGAACTGCCGGGTCGATGCTGAACGTTCCGAATGTCACTGCACCGGGAGCATTCTGCACTCCAGAGGCGGACACGTAGCTGACGAAGACAGGGTCCTGGTCAACGCTATATCCATCCCATTCTGGGAAGCCGATACTCACCATGTACATGCTCGAACTGAAGCTCCATGCTGTTGCCGACTGTCCAGAATCGGACTCGTAGGCTGTACGGAATGCACCCAGCGGAGTTGTGTAACTCAGTACGTCATAGGGAGCGGACATGTTCTTGCCCCAGTCATAGGTGACTCCACCCATGATCATCTCGGCGAACTTGGCTCCCTGAGTCTCCAGTTCAAATGTGTCAGAACTCACCGTGCTCTCGCTGTCCGCAAACGAGCCATTCGCCTTGAAGGCAAAGTCGGCCATGCGGACCTCGGAGAAGTAGTTCAGAGCAAGGCTGCGGTTCGCAAGATTTCTCCTGCCACCTAGCATGTCGACATCCCAGTTTCCTACGTAGTTGTCGACCTTGATCCGTGCCTCATTGTTAATGCCTTCAGTGGATAGGGTCCCCTGGAAGTGTACAAGGAATGACAGCTCGTCAATTGAGACCTTACTTGGTCGCTCATCGAACGTACGCATGTCGGTACCAGTGACGACTCCATCGTACCAGTCCCAGTATCCAAACTCAGAGAACGGGAACACGGTACCATTGATGTCATGGAACGATACGCCCCAGGTGACCTCACTCGTCAGATTGAGATGGAGCCAGCCGGAGGCATTGTAGTCACCATATGCCTCACCCGGAGTGACAAAGCTCACGTCATCCACGGAGTCGGGAATGAGGTAGTGAGTCAGCTCATTTGATGAGGTGGATGTGACATCAACGTCCATGACGCCATCGCCATTGGAGTCCTTCCAGAGCATCAGACCACTATACTCGTAGTGAAGACCAATGCTGAGCCAGTGGTCAACATCGCCCTCCTGAGCAGAGGTCCCGTAGTTCTGGTCTATGCCAAAACTGAGCCAGGTCCACGTCTGTCCGTCTTGGTCAAACCAGTCCCAGCCATTTGCCTCAGCCTCTGCAAGAATGTCCTGCCAGGTCATGTTCTGGGCCATCCAAGCGACGCCCCAATAGCCTGCCCTAGGAGTGCCATCAGGAAACATCATAGTGTCCTTGATGTCTTGCATCTCGGCTGCGGTCACCTTTGTGAAGTTCTCTGCATTGTACCAATAGAAGGTGTCGTTCCATGAGTAGTTCCATGTGAAAGTGTCAAGACCCATCCATGAGTTGACATGGATCTCATCACCATAGGCGGTACCATTGGGGTCCCAGTCGAGCCACACGTCCATGTGGTCCCAAGTGTGTGTCCAACTATCCGTGGAGGAGTATTCCTCGAGGACATAGTACTGGTCACTCGTGGTATCAAAGTCGCCATCGAGGTCCAGTGCTCCAGTGACGGGGTCAACAGCCCAGTTCTTGAAGTCCCACATGCCCCACTCAGGAATACCAATGACGATTGTGTCAAAGTTCTTGTAGACAGTGCTATCGATTGGCTGAGGACCGTACACGTATGCGTAGCCCCAGACGTAGCTTAGTCTGCGAATCGCTTCTAATCGAACGCGAGCAGTTACATTCTCTTCGCGATACGAGAACTCGTACACGGGGTTAGACATTCCGCCAAAGAATACCTCTGACGTTCCGTTCAGGATCTTGGTCGGCAAGATTGGACCGACGTTCTCTTGTAACTTGTATTCTTTGTTCTTGAACACGATGTAGTTCATTGATGAGTTCGAATGAACTTCGACAACGGTCGAGTTGATTACTGGTAGCCACATAGAGTATGAACCAATATCGATCATGCTATTGTTCAGTGCCCAGTAGAAGTACACAGTCTCGTTCCCTTCTTTTCTCGAGTCGGGAATGTCAAACCACGAGTAGAACTGCTTGCCCTCGAAGTCAAGGAGATAGACACCCGTTATCCGAGTCTTGTTCGCCTGCCAATCTGTTCCGTTCATTAGGTGATAGATCTCGCACTTCAGCGTGTCGTTCCATTCGTGTGAGTAGTAGTCAACGTATTCAATGGGATGGAATGCCATGTCAGCCGTATACGTGCCGACTCGTGCGCTCTCACCGATTTGCGTCGGACCCCAAGAAACGGTTCCATTGGCAATGATGACCGGTATGTAGAACTCATCCAGCTCATATGGCTGTCCCTCGATGTTGGCGTAGAAGAAAGTCTCGTTCAGTTTGTGGACAGGATATGCCGTGCCATTATAGAGCAGAGACTTGGTCGATGGCACTTTCCCGCCATCAAGCTTTATGTGGTTGAGGTTCCATTCGTCGACGGCTGCAGCACCAGGATAAGGCATCTCGTGTATGACATCGTGAGAGTCCTGGTAATACCAGAAGCGAGCAGTGGACCAAGTTGCAAGTATTACGGAATCGCCACCATATGGCTCGATGTAGTACACCTCTGGCCAACTGACATACTGCCACGCGCCATCGATGTAAATCATGTAGTTCTCAGTCACGTTGTCGTACAGTTCCTTGTACATGGTACCGTTCGTATCTGCGATGAAATAGGTCTTTGCGGCACTATCCCACCAGTGTTCTGTGATATTGAGAAGTCCATCATCGCCATATCGGACATATTGATGCTGCGTCCAGTCTGACACGTCGATAAAGTCGTAAGGTGTGACATTGACGTTGTGAACAGCGTAATACATGTCACTGCCCTGGTGAAGGCCACCATGGATGTCGATCCAGTAGTGTTGGTCTGTACCATTCCCTTCCCAGAACTTGTCCATCTCTTGGCCTGTCAGGAACCATTCACCGGTCTTCAGCGACACATTGTAGATCCAAAAGCCCTCATTGTAGGTCACAGGAATCCTTGTGCCATTTGTGAGTTCGTAATAATAGTAGTCCTTGTGCTCGGTGGAGTCGTAGTGGTCGTAGAAGAACATCCGCGTGGTCGTCTCGCTCATCATGGGGTCATAGAGTTCCATCTGATCTACTGGGACCTTCTCGTCACCAATGACAATGTAGGGTGACTGCAGTCCGAGCAGATTCTGACCTGCCAATGTCCCATTCCAGACATGGTAGGCAAGCTGGCTATCGACAACCTTCTCAACGTAGACCTTCGTTGTGTTCTGATAGTCAAAGCTATAGACAGAATCAACGGTCCAGTCATAGACAGGGTGAAGTCCCCACTCCGAGTCGAGGTCCTCATGCCATGTATTGTTCATAAAGGAGAAGTCCCACCAGTAAGTGGTGTCTGCAACGGACTCGCTCATGTTCACAGCAAATGAAACATAGAGGTTGCCATCTTCGACCCACTTCGTGAAGTTCTCGGTCGTGCAGAACGGTGTTGTGATCAGAGTGTCTGGTCCTCGCGGTGCTAGCCACTGCATCTGCCACTCGCCGGTCCGCTGGTTGTAGTACCAGTCTGTCCAAGTCCAACCCTCGACAGGGCCGTACTCCCAGACCTCGTAGTCGCCATAGACGTACTCCGTTGTTCCAGTTGTTGCGTTGTATTCTTTATGCCAACCAGTCTTGTTCCTGAGGGTATAGTCCCAGAAGGTTGTGTAGGTAAGATTGTTTTTCATAGTGTAGTTGTAGGCGGTCAGAGTAGGTGTTCCATTCATTGCGTAACTGATCTCGTAATACAGAGAGGTCGTGATAGATTCGTTCTCAGACCATGTCCCAGTGAATGCGTTGAGTTCCAGAGACGCTGCATCGATATCGTCGGCGATATCGCTACCGCCCTGTAGCTCCGCCTTCGCTTGGAAGTACTGACCCTTGTCGACCTGAAAAGTCCAGCCCATTGGATTACGACCATCAGCGGTTAGAAGCCAAGCTATCGTCACCGGGCTCTCAATCGCAATCTGCTGCGCCATTTCAAACTCTGACTGTGTCTGCAGTGGATGGTCGCCCCAGACTGCTGGTTGCCAGGGGTTTCCGTCAGTGCCGTATACGTCTGACCTGGCGTGAACGGAGTCGCCCTGTGTTGTTGGCGACATAGCATCAGTGAAGTGACCAACAAAGTCAACAACCAACTGTTTGTCTATCATACTGGCCTGACATCGCGAAAGGTTCAGTTCGTAGAACACGGGAAGATTACTTGGATACGGCTCCGTGATAAGGTATTCTTTCTCGTAGACACCTTCAACATAATGGTCATAGGGATATCCAAATGCGAAGTAGCCAAAGTCTTCGGACCACGAACCATCTGATACATTGTATGTGTAGATGAGCATGGCTGGGAGCCACTGGGTCTTGTTGTAGACAGTATGATTTTCATAGTTCAACCGAGTGATATTGAAGGCTCTCCCTGTGTTCAGCGGTGTCCACTGATACTCCTCATGGGTTCCGTAAATCCACTCGTATGTTGTGATCTGAAGTGTATCGTTCCACACGTACGTGTCAAGCGCATCATCATACTCCCATCCGCCAGTGTGATTAACCGGAGCTATGTAATTCGATGTGACGTTGGCGAGTGTCCTCACATCACTAGGCAGTTGAAACGATAGACGAACGATCTCGGGGTTTGGACCGGTCAGGTTGAATCGCATGATGAAGTCGCCATTTCGGCTAACCGAATATATCGACTCGCCAGTGAGGCTCAGCTTTTGGAGCGTGTATGAACCACCGAATGATATCGCCATCGCCTCGGATGGGGGTACCTCGACTGAGATGCCACGGAACTGCCAGCCCGTATCATATCCCTGCATTCCGTACGAGTTGTACTCTGTGTCCATCACGAACATGTCCAGCGAGTAGAGGCCGATAGGGGCATCGCTGGTAAAACGAGCTACAAAGTTGACGTAGTAGTTCATCGCGTCATGGCTGTAGGAGCTGGCTGATGAATCAATTTCAACAAACGCCGGGCTGGGTGGTTGTGGTTCGCTAACAGACCTGTTGTTTTCAGAGGAATATGCATCCCATGTTACTGAACCATTCCACAGGTTGAAGTTGAGGTTAAAGTCTGCGGAGAAGTTGTAGTCGGGGGTCATGTACCATCCGCTGAACTGTACTGACTGCAGTGTGGCATTTCCACTGAAGATGTCCATGGGAACTGTAGCGGCAAATGTCAACCACTCATCAAATGATGCATAATCATCAGGCTCGAAGAGCGATCCATTCTCATGGTATATCTTGTAGTCTGGCCTTGGACCAAATAGCCATTGCTTGTTTTCCCAAGACCATGTATCACTCGAGCTGTTGCTATCCTTGTTCCAGCCGACGAATGTGCCGTTCTCTCCATCTGGCCACGATGGCCCATAGGGCACATCTTTCTGAGACCAAGTGAAAGAGTAAGGACTGGTGGTAGCCTCTGTTGGCAGAGTTGCTACTGAACCAGCATAGAACATTGAAATAAGGAAGATAGAAACAGCAATTACAGTAAGGACTTTGCATTTGTTGCGTCTGCATTGCATATCTAGTCGACTCTCCTGATGTGAAGGTGGTTCATCTACACGCGAGTAGCATCGAAGTGTGCGGTATATGGGGCGTGCGGATAGAACCGAATCACTCTAGAACTATTATTATTGCAAATCATACAAATATAAGCTAATGTCCGACGAATCATCGCGCTGCTGCCCACTGGCCGCCGAGTCATACGCGCTGATCATTGCATAAAGAGGAACGGGCGACCGTGATCGCCCGTTGAGTATAGTTCATTCTATGGGGGATATAACATCATCACAACCAAGGGTGTGACATAGGCCTCTATCATTGCGGAGATCAATAGGAAGAACAGAATGAACAGGTACGTTCGCCATAGTCTTCCATCCGAGAGGAGTTGTTTGGTCTTTAATGGAACCTCCTCCCAATGCTCTGCCTGAATCGACGGCGAGAGGTCTTTTGCAATTCGAAACGAGGCTGCAGCGGCGAATAGGAATGTCGGGATCTCGATGATCCCATGGGGGAGAACAGTCGCTAGGAAAAAGCCAACATCGCCGTACATCGCATTTAGGGCGGCAATGCCTGCCACCCACAATGCAGTGGACAGCACCTCTGCAATTGCGACAGACATGAGACTGAAGCGAATATACGTGATCAGAAAGTCCTCGGATTGGACATCTTCGCGGTTATGGAATATCAATCGATAGAACTCTGCCAGAATCGATGGTAGGATGATAAGGGCAATGAGCGTGAACTGATCATCATACACAAAGTATTCGATGACAAATAGCGTCAGGAGCGGCGGGAACCACCAGCCGCCCATAGAGCCTTTCGTACCAAGATTGAACAGTCCAACGAGCAGATAGAGCCCGAAGAAGGTACCAAGGATTATTGCTGCTCGAGCACCCAGTTCTGCGCTAAAGACCAGAGGATATGGTGGACCAAAGAAGACCGCGCCCTCCGCCAAGTCGCGTGCAGTCCAGACAAATGAGGCAATAATACCGACAACCGTCACGACCACTGCCATCAATCCGATCCTTTTCTCCTGTGGTTCTTTGTCGACGGCAATCAGCCACAGCACAAGGGTCCAGAATATTGGCCCGATGACAAGCATGAGCAGCGTTCTGACCAAGTTATGCTCGGAAAGAATTGCAAAGTAGGAAACATTCCAACTCAGAACCAGTTCAAGACCGTTCGGCAAGCCAATCTCATCGATCAACGAGTCGAGCGTTGCGCCAAGATTCCCAGGGTCCATGATGAAGGACAGTATGAACACTCCCACTAGGGATCCAATTATGCCAAATGTGAACAGCTTCACTGCATCAACAATGTCCGTTCCGTGCACAGACAGGAGAGGACCGGTCTCCTCACCACTGTCTTCACGCCAACGTTCACGGTACTCAAAGTAGTACATGACGAACAGAGTTGCCGATATGAAGATAGGGACGGTGACAATGAACTCGTAGGCTAGACGATAGAGGATTTGTTCGGGGTTCGTCCCGGGAATCACAAGAATTGGTCGCAACCTGTAGAACTGAATACCCTCGAACTCAACACTTGTTACTGATGGACCGATCAGGTAGTCAAGACCGCTCATCAGGAAATAGGTGCCAATCGCAGTCACGAATCCTGCAATCAGAGCAAAGCTCTCCATGCCACCATTGAGCCGGTCCCGCACGTAGTGTCCAACAACTCCAGTGAGAATCATTATTCCTAGTGGAATGGTGAGTATCAGTAGCACCCAGAAGCCAGGAGTCAATGTTACCCAGTTGCTTGCAGCCGAGATCAGGATGGAATTCACATTCATGGCCACACTCTCGACGTCAATGCTGAGAGTGCCAGTTATTGCGAACGAGGTGTGGAGTGTGACTGCAAAGATCGCACCAACAAAGGCAAGGGTCATCAATCCTCCCGTACCCAATGACGCAATGAGGTTCGCGACGGCTCGTCGAACGTTGAAGGTTCGCATCTTGGTGCCGGCGTGGTGGAGTGTTTCAAAGGTGCTCTTGTAGAGAACAACGGAGAAGCGTTCAACAAGGGGGAGGATTATAATTGCAAATAATATCGGTGGAAACGCCTCCCAGACACCTTGGAGATAGTACATTACCATGTAGTTCAGTGTGCCTCGGGATATTGCAGTAATGTAGTCGTTCACTAGGAGTGCTGCTGTCAAGAGAATGTTCAGCCGAAAGAACCAGCCTAGAACACCGCGCATCATTTCTGCGCCAACATCACGGTCACCTAGCTTCAACCCAGCACCCTTTGCAATTCTGTTTGATGCAGGGTAACCAAAGCGGTAAATCCATGTCAAGAAAACAAATACTCCCATTATGTATTGGTCAAGGACTGGGGTAGTTGCGGGATGCAAGAACGTGTCGACATAGTGTTGTAGAGACCCCATATAGGCGGGAATTGACGGAAGAAGTGTTGCAAGCCCGATTATCAGATAGTCTCTCCATGCTGACGACCATGCCCGCTTTTGTACTTCTGGATCCATCGGGTTCTCGGGAACACCCTCGAAAGTCAGGTGGTCTAACCTGTCGCGGAACCCAGTATACCCGTCGCTCACGGGCTCTTTTCCAACCAGTCGCTTGATGATATTGCTGAACTTCATCTTCAGAGGGTCCTGAAGAGCCATCTTCAAAGCCAGGACCAACATCCCGAACAGTACTGCAATGAATGAGATCATGATCCAGGTCAGAAACTCTTGAAGACCATATGCAAACTGAAAGAGGAACTCGGCAATAGCCAACCAGTACAACACATCAAGGTCCACATGCGGGTCGAAACCAGTGACTTCATACGGAACCTGAGCATAGATTGCATACAAGAAGAAAGTGACGGTCTTTATGTAGAGCAGCGCGATGAAACCTTCTACAAGTCTGTTACGTCGCCCGCGAAAGACCAGCAGGTATGCAAAGGTAACGACCAGCGGTGGGATGAACTCAAAGACAATCGTGAAAGGAGTGATAGCCGCCATTGGTTCTTTCACCTTTTAAAACTGTCATCAGGATTGACACCGTTCCTGAAAAAGGTTCTCTGGACCAATCGAGTCGCAAGATAAGAGTTATAAACTATAGTTATGATTGATTCTACAGACTGATTCAAGGAGTAGTGCAACATGGAGATAAGCAAGGAACTTCAAGACGCCATTAACGAACAGATCAACTTTGAACTTTACAGTGCTTTTGTCTATCTGTCCATGGCAACATGGCTGGAGACCCAGAATCTCTCAGGCATGGCACACTGGATGGAGGTACAATTCCAAGAGGAGTATGCCCACGCGATGCGATTCTACAGGCATATCGTTGAGCGCGGCGGGCGCGTCATTCTCAAGGAGATCAAGGCACCAAAGACGGAATGGACCTCTCCCTATGAGATCTTTGATGATGCGTACAACCACGAGAAAGAGGTCACTCGCAGAATATATGCGATTGGTGATATCGCAGACAGGGAGGGCGACAGAGCGGCTCAGTCAATGTTGAGTTGGTTCTATGACGAGCAGGTGGAAGAAGAGGCTCAGACTATGGAGATTCGCGACCTCCTCAAGCTTGCGGGCGACAATCTGGCTGCGCTAATGCAGATTGATGCACGCCTTGGTGCCAGAGTTGCCGCAGCGACAGCACCGACTGAGTCAACTGCACCATGATCATCCTTAGGGTGCGGGCATGACGCCCGCTTCTCCTTCTATTTTTAAAAACAACACAGCTTGCGCGGGACCCACGCGATTCAAGAGATCCATCACGAAGATTAGAATCACCGACTCAGAGCATCACCTGACCGTTGGAAATCGCCTTGTCAGGCGCATTTATTGGCATATATGCCCGTTTGAGGTGCATTTATGTACCAATCAGTTACGTACTTATGTCACCGAACACTTCTACTGAACGGTGTGATGGGATAATGCTTCTCAACGACCTGCCGGAAAAAATCTACAAGCTGGTCTCAGGGCAACGAGCCCTCGACTATGTCCGAGGAATTTCGCAGTATCACAGAATTCAGGGCAGTCCCGGGATTCACGATGCAATTCAATATCTGAGAACCGAGATCGAGAAGGTCTCAGATGCGAAGGTCGAAGTCTTCAGCTTTGAGATCAATGGGAAACACAATATTGGATCGTGGACCGACATTCTGAGTTGGACACCAAGAAGTGCCACTCTTGAGCTAATCGAGCCTGAGGCAAAGATCCTCGCGGATTTCGAAGCCGAACCGATATCACTGGCAGCACAGTCGCGATCGACCGACCTCGAGGCGGAGGTCATCTACATCGGGAAGGGGGTCTCTCCAGAAGATTACGAGGGCAAGGACGTAAAGGGCAAGGTCGTTCTGACAGAGAGCAGGGCATCAATGGTTCACGAACTGGCATGCATTCGACATGGTGCGGCGGGTCTACTGACATATATCCCACCAAAGGGTGAGGACCCGTCCAATTTCAGACGCTATGAGGGCCTGTGGCCGAAACCCGATGATATTGAGAAGACCGGGTTCGGATTTGCGCTTACACAGGAGGACGGTCTAAGGCTTGTGGAATGGCTGAGGGAAGGCAAGACCGTAAAGGTGCGAGCAAAAGTGGATGCGGAGCTGGCTCCTGGAACGGCTGAAGTGCTGTCGGCACTGATAGAGGGGAAGGACCCGTCCAATGAGGTCTGGCTCATTGCTCACATCTGCCATCCTCATCCTGGCGCAAACGACAACGCTTCCGGGTCCGCCGCACTGATGGAGGCCCTGAGAGTCATCTCTCGAATGATTAGAGAGGGTCTAATGGAGCAGCCAGAATTCTCGCTCAGATTCGTCTGGGTGCCTGAGTGGCACGGTACGATCCGACTCATCGATGAGCATTCCGATCTAGTTGAGAAATGCAGATTCGTGATCAACGCAGACATGGTGGGCGCAGACCCCGCAAAGAGCGGGTCTATACTGGGGCTGTATCGAACCCCCTTCTCATTGCCCACTACATTCAATGGCGTTGTGAGATACTGGTTGGAAAACGAGGCTGAACGGGAGAGAAACAATGCGACGGGCGGCACTATGTGTCCATTGCCCCAAAAGTACAAACGTTACTCAGCTGGCAGCGACCACTTCATGTTCACAGACTCTACCCTGAAGATTCCCGCAGTCATGCTCAATCAGTACCCCGACAAGTTCTATCATACATCAACAGACACACCTGACAAGATTGACACTCGTCAAATGGCCTACGCCACGCGAGTGGTGACATTGTCAGCAATCACAATTGCCGCAAGACAGTACGCACTTGAAGACATCATCATGAGCGTCTCTCGTGATGAGATCGCAGAGATCATGTCTGAGATCTCTCTTCGCGGTGTGAAAGAGTTGGCATGTTGTGTGGACGATCCGGAGAAGATCTATCCCAGATACATGCGATGGATGAGCTATGCACAGGAACTGGGTCGCGCCACACTAGACAAGTCCGAGACAGAGTGGCATCTCATCAGCGAGCAGAAGGCTATGCTCCAGGCACTCAAGACAAGCATAGACATGCTCTACATGGCGCACATCATGGTTCTAAGAAGAGCATACGAGGGAGCATGCGCCGAGATTGGGCTCGAGGCAAAGGATGAGGAGCTTCTCAAGATTGACCCGAGTCAATTCGATCTTGAGGTGCGAAGAAAACTGAAGTATGCGATGTACCCAGGATACATCATTCGAAAGATGCCCGAGAAAATGGCGAGATACGGGTCACTCATGAAGCCCGAGGCCCAGATCATGGCACGGACCGACGAGCTCCTAAACCTGTCGGACGACTGGCGCTCCCTCTCTGACATCTATGATCGCCTCTGCTTTGAGTTTGGCGACATGGACCCTGACGTGCTCTCCATGTTGGTCGACGACCTGTGTGAAGTAGGAGTGCTTGAAAAGAGGGAAATGGATGCCTGATTCGTCACAGTGGCCGTACAAGAGTGTGATCTTTGCAGGGACATTCGACCACCTACACGAGGGGCATAAGCACCTTCTGAGGACTGCGCTTCGTCTGGGCGAACATGTCGGCATAGGTCTGACCACAGACGAGATGCTAGAGGGGAAGAGGGAACGCGACAAGATTCAGTCGTTCAAGGAACGCAGGGACGCTCTACAACGCTTTCTAATGGAGGAGAGTGCCGTGGAACGGTGCTCCATCTTTCCCATTGACACCGTTGAGGGCGGTGCCGACAAGATGAAAGAGATTGACGCGCTCATCGTATCAGATGAGATTAAGGTCGTTGAGAACGCCTTCAGGATAAATGACATGAGAGAACAGAATGGGCTGAGACGCTTTCACATCGTGGTCGTCCCCCGTGTCAGGACCAAGGATGGACAACCACTCTCGTCATCGCGAATACGCGCCGGAGAGAA
>JAGSHP010000246.1 GCA_029855925.1 Candidatus Thorarchaeota archaeon
TACAAGATGCGACTATGTTATCAAGAGGTGGCCACCGCCACCACCACCACCACCGCCGCCAGTGGAGGGGGGAGTGCCGTCGTAGTATATCGTGATGGAAACAGTTCTGTCAACATTGTGATAAAACGGAGGGATACCAAGGTTGTCATTGTATCTCCAGTGAGTCAACAACGTGAGCCGCATTTCAAGGGGTGCACCCTCGGTCACACGAACGAGTACCGTAAATCGAAGCGTATTCTGGTCATCCTCTGCACCATAAGAGAATACGCCCCTGTGCATCGTGTAATCCCATTTGGTGTAGCCACCCCATTTAGCATCCGTGTAAGGCTCAATTGTCACATCAGGGATCGACTTTGATGCCGAAGCACTGAAGGAGGAGCTGTGCGTTCCCACAGATGCGGATATCCCATAGGAGTACGAGTCGCTACTTCGCTCAGGCAAAATATCAGCTATCATTTCACTGGTGTAAACAACATCAAATGTAGTGGTTCCGCCCAAGATTCTGCCGGGGCCACCATTCGCCTTGGAGGGGGTCAACGTTTCCATGAGATAGACTGCATAGAAATCGTAGTCGGAAACGCCGTTTTCGATATATTCGACCATCCACTCATAGTGCAATTGACCAACATAGAAAGTTTTGTCGAGAAGTTTTGTAGAGTAGTCATAGACAGCGAAACCAGATGCATCGGGGTCTTCCCAAAGATTAGTTTCTATCGTGGCGGCCACCTGTGTCACCTGTATTGAGATGACACATAGCCCGACCACAAGGAGAATCAGTTTTTTTCTCAGGTTGTTCAAAGTGTATCATTCCTTCATAGTTGTTGGTACACGATAGCGCGCCGTGCACCGTCATCGGAAGAAACAATGTGCATTAAAAGCGTATATGGTAGTTTAGACAAATTTTCTACGTAAATATTGTAAAATGTCATATATATAAAGAGGGTGCGAGTCCACGGACTACAGACTAAACACGGATAACGAACCAACGAAACGGAAACATGCAACAGTTCCTAAAAGGACAGACAATCATTACGAAGACAGGCAATCGTGACTGGCATATGTTGATTAGTGAGTCGACTTCCGCATAACACATAAGGGAAAAGTGACAGGAATCAGTACTAAAGACGAGGGAACTAGAGTGAGCGGTCTCGACAAGATGCTTAACCCAAATGTGACGGCGGTCGTGGGTGTCTCCACATCAAACCCATTCTCGCCGGGCAATGTGATCTTCAGAAAACTGTGTTTTGAAAATGGTCTCAAGACCTATCCCATCAACCCAAAGGGAGGAACTGTAGAGGGGCAAAAGGTCTACAAGTCCTGTGAAGAGGCTCCAAGTGATATTGACTTGGCTGTGATCTCCGTCCCATCAAAATACGTCCCAGGGGTTCTAGAGCAGTGTGGTCAGAAGGGCGTGAAGGCAGTGATTGTGGTCTCTGGAGGATTCAGCGAGACCGGGTCATCAGGTGCTACTCTCCAAGAAGAGATTGTTGAGATTGCCAACAAGTACGGAATCACGATGGTTGGTCCGAACTGCATCGGCGTCTACGTCCCAGATGTCGTGGACACATTCTTTCTGCCCTCAGAGCGAGTGGCACGCCCACGAAGGGGACATGTTGCAATCATATCTCAGAGCGGCGGGTGGCTTGTTGAGAGGCTGGAGGAGTTCGCTGATCGAGATGTCGGTATTGCTGCGGCGGTCTCTATTGGAAATCAGGCTCAGACAAAGACTGCTGATTTCGTCAGGTATTTTGGTAAAGACAAGAGTGTTCGGGCAATTCTCGCATACATTGAGGGTTTCGGAGAAGATGAGGGCAGGATGTTCGTTGAGGCCTGTGATGAGATTGCCCCGAAGAAGCCAATCATTGTCTTCAAGGGCGGGCAGTCCGAGGCAGGACATCGAGCAACCCAGAGCCACACTTCGTCACTTGCAGGAAACGGGGCTGTAGCCTCTGCCGCGTTTCGCCAGCATGGCGTCATTGAGGCGATGGACGAAGACGAGGTCATGGCGTATTCGAAAGTGTTCTCGTTCAAACCCAAGCCCATGACCGGTCCAAACATTGGTTGTCTGACAGTGAGTGGTGGACATGGTGTCATTGCTACTGACGAGGCAGACTGGTACGGGCTAAAGTTTCCGAAGTTCAACGAAGAGGACCAAGAGGCAATGCGTGAAGTGATGAGCCCAGCCTATAGGGGTATTGCCTCATTCAGGAATCCCTGCGACCTGACCGGTAGTGCCTCGGATGTCGACTACGAACGAGTCTTAGACGTGATGCTACAGGTGGAATATATCGATGCAGCTCTGCTCCTCCTGCTACCGTACGCTCCAGGAATCTCATTGCAGATTGGTGCGCGTGTGGCGAACGTTGCAAAGCAGCATGACAAGACTGTAGTGGCGTACGTTCCAGACCTTGAGAAGTATGAGGTCATCATTCGAGGATTCGAACTGAATGGGATACCCGTCGGCGACACGATAGAGGAAGCTGTTCAGATGCTAAATGGCATCTGGAAGAGATCGCAATATCTTATGAGAAAGGGTCTCATAAAGAGAAGATAGGTGACGAGAGCACTACGCTCTCGCGTACTTTGCAGGGTCAATGTCCAGTGAACTCAGGATTGATGCAAGTTCGGGTGAGAGCAGCAAGGGTCGCTCTGCAAGGTCCTCGACAGTACGGCAACCAGTAAGGTACATAGCAGTCTTGAGACCCTCTATCAGCTTTGTGAGATCGTGGACCACATCTTCTGTAGACCCCTCAACTGCAGACCTGAGAAGTGGATGGGCGACTCCAGCCGCGTTTGCACCCAGAGCAAGTGCCTTTGCAATGTCAAGCCCGGAGCGAATGCCACCCGTTGCAATGATGTCCAGATCAGTTGCAGCACCGACCATGATGACAGAGAGAGCCGTGGGAATGCCCCAGTCCCAGAA
>JAGSHP010000350.1 GCA_029855925.1 Candidatus Thorarchaeota archaeon
AAGTGCGTGCAGAACGCATTGGTCACGTACGAGACGCTTCCAACAAACACCACCATGATCAGTATTGCCGCAATCTGGGAGCGCGTCAACCGTCTCCTCCTGCTTGTGGGACGCTTACTCGCCTGAACGCCTGACTCTGTCCCTCCGGTAGCGGTACTCATCCTCCACCACGACCACATCTCTCTTCTCATCTCATATACATTAGCGTTGTCCCAGTACTGAGGTTTGCCATCAGAACGGGATAGAGGCTGATGAGCTGCCCCACGTAGAGCGCAAGACTTGTCACCACCAGCAGTCGACGGGCCAACTGCACCTTGGCGACACTGACGCCTCTTGCGTCTTCCAGACCACCGAGTGCCACCCTCACCAGCATGGCTCCCGTCAGCAGCGCCAGATAGGTCTCGCCACCGCCAAATGGTCGCTCTTCCCTTCGGAGCCGGAACATGTTGTCAAAACCCATCTCAAGAATCACTTCGCCAACCAGCTCAAGGTACTCTCTCACCACCGCCTTGACCAGTCGCTTTGCCATCGCAGAGAGGGTCTTCTCCTGAAGTGCCTCGACAATCTCGCGGACAAATCCGTTCCCCAATATACGCAATGTCGTCGCACGGACTCTGATGTGTGCACCCTCAATCATACTGTCTTCAACTCTCACCGCACTTCGAATACCCCAGCCCAATCGTCTTGCACCAGCAGCAATACCGAACGAGATTGCCTCCGACAAACACTCCTGGAGCAACAGATCCAGCCCCCGATCTGCTGTCAAGTGCATCACGCTGAAATTGCCAATGTAGTTCTCATCGAAGGCCCGACCGCCAGTCAGCACGTTCATCCCGCGCATAAAGCCGTGCGCTGCATGGTCGAGAATGCTCTTTCCGGTCAATGTCTGAGTGATGAGGTCCGCACCCCAGAATGCCAATGGCGGGGCATAGTAGCCAGCTACAAGCATAGCACCTCCCAGTGCTAGCATCCACGGCTTCAGCCTCGCGGATTCCTGTTCCAGACCGTACATGATATCATAATATGTGTCAATGAAACCATCGTCATAGTCCATTTTCAGATAGAACAGGTCGGTGTACAGGACGTTACGAATCTGAGCTGACAGGTCCTTCACCGTCTGCGGATTCTCTCTGAAGGCCCAGACACGAATCACAGGAACTGTCATCAGAGTCCTGTTGTCGGATACCCAGATTGGCACGCCTAGCCTGATTTCTTCACTACCAAAGAGGTCCGTAGACATCCGACCAGCAAGGTCGCGCAGGTCAAATTCAAGAACTGTGTTGCCCGGAGTCATAGTACGGTTCACCCAGTACCGCGCTCCCGCGATCTCAAGCTCGGCGGTGATGTAGACCTCGTCAACACCAGCAGGAAGCTGTTCAGGCCAGTCGAGTAGAAGTTGAACCGTTTCTCCACGAACTACCTGATGACGAAGGATGGTACCCGGCGACGTGAAGAAGTTGAGCAGAGGGACTGAACGGAGCCAGAACTCAGGCGAATCCTCATCCCAGTCAGAAAACTCCATTACCGAGGGATGAACGACTAGTGTTTCGTTGGCCAGACATAGGGTGCTGCTTGTCGGTGTCGAGGCAGAATCCTCAGCGTATTTTCCGAGAGGGTACCAATCTGCGCCATCAAAGTCGGGGGCCAACTGCTCAATGAACCAGTCCAAACGTCCATTGGTCAGCCGATCTATGTACTCGTGTGTTTCGCCTTCGGTTGCATCGAGTAGAATATCACGTGAAACATATTTTGTCAGCTGAGAACCTACGTAGTCGTCAAGCCAGCCCTCACTGTTCCATAGTTCAAGCCGGTCCTCGATTGAATAGTTCAGTTTCACGTTCGTGACCAGCTTGCCAAGAGCATTGTGGCCCCAGAAATTGAAATGGTTCACGCGAGCGATCCAATCCATGTACGCCTCGGAGATGGAAACATTGCTCCATACGTGTTCACTCGTGATAAACTGAGATATGCCGTAGG